>JBFIOX010000148.1:0-6713 GCA_041610455.1 Gemmatimonadota bacterium | reverse complement strand
TACTTCGCCCAGGTGGGGTTCGCCATCCTGCGGCCCAACCCCCGTGGATCGACCGGGTACGGCAAAGAGTTCCGCTACGCCAACTTCCAGGACTGGGGCTACGGGGACTTCCAGGATCTCATGGCCGGGGTCGACCACGTGATCGAGCTGGGCGTCGCGCATCCCGACTCGCTCCTCCTCATGGGGTGGAGCTACGGGGGGTACATGACCTCGTTCGCCGTGACCCAGACCGACCGCTTCAAGGCCGCGAGCATGGGGGCAGGTCTTCCCAACCTTGTATCGATGACGACCACGACGGATATCCAGGACTACCTGGTGGGCCACATGGGGGTCGAGTTCTGGGAGGATTACGAGCGGTACGAGAGGCACTCGGCGATCTACCACATCGCCAACGTGGTCACGCCGACGCAGGTCATCCACGGCGAGAACGATCTGCGCGTGCCGTTCACGCAGGGGCAGGAGTTCTACCGGGCGCTGGCCCGCCGGGGCGTGCCCACCGAGATGATCGTGTACCCGCGCACGCCCCACGGACCGCGGGAGCCCAAGTTCGTGATGGACGTGTCCGAGCGCATCCTGGCGTGGTTCAACAAGCATCTGCGGAAGGACGTGGTCACGGCGGGCGGCGCGGGGCGGTGACGCTCGCCGCGTGAGCCCCGCCCCCACGTTCGATCGACGGACGGCCGTCCGCCTCTGGCTGCACCGGCAGGGACTCAGCGTCCCGCGGGGGACGATGGGCCTGTCCGAGCGCTCCTTCGTGGATCACCTGGAGCGCGCCGGCGCGTTGCAGCTCGACTCGATCAACGTCCTCGATCGGGCCCACTACCTCACGCTGTGGAGCCGCTTCGGCCCCTTCGACCGGCGGCGGGTCGATGGCTGGGTCTATCGCGAGGGCCTGGCGTACGAATATTGGGGCCACGAGGCCTCCATCCTCCCCCTCTCCCACCTTCCGCTGGGACGGCGGCGCATGCGGCGCTTTCCTCCCCGGAGCTGGACCGGCAAGTCGTGGTGGCCGCGCTTCGCAACGTCCACGGCGTCAAAGCGCCGCGTCCTCAAGCGGCTCCGCACCGAGGGCCCGCTCGAGAGCGCCGACTTCGAGCGGCACGAGGGAGAGCTCGCGTTGGGAGAACCGCCGGGCGGGGCCATGCCGCTCGCGAAGGAGGACAAGCGCTCGCTCAAGCTCTTGTGGCACGACGGCCGCATCGCGGTGGCGGGGCGGAGACACTTCCGCTGTCTGTACGACATGGCCGAGCGCGTCTATCCCGAGGGCCCGGTCGCCTCGCCCGCCGCCTATGAAGACAGCTGGCTGCTCATCGGGCTCTCGGGCTGCGGGATCGCCCCCGAGCGTCACCTGGTCAATTACATGACCGGTCCGTCGCTCAAGGCGCCCGACCGCAAGCGGGTGATCGCCCGCAACCTCAGGAAGGGCCGCGTCGTGGAGGTGCGCGTGCGGGGCCTGCGCGGCCCCTGCTACGCGCTTCCCGAGCACCTGGACGACTTGGACCGGCTCCCGGAGCCTGCCGGCACGAACCTCATCTGCCCGTTCGATTCACTGCTCTGGCAGCGCAAGCGCGCCGAGGAGCTCCTGGGCTTCACGTATTCCATCGAGATCTACGTGCCACCGCCCAAGCGCGTCTTCGGGTACTACGTGCTGCCAATCCTGCACGAGGGGAGACTGGTGGGCCGGCTCGATCCCAAGATGCACCGCGACCGGGGCGTCCTGGAGGTCCGGGCTCTCCACCTCGAGCCCGAGTTCGAACCGACGGCCGGCTTCATCGGGGGTCTCGGGGAGGCGATCGAGAGCATGGCCGAGTTCGTGGGAGCCGGCGACATCGAGATGCCGCGAGGGTGGATGCGCGCCCTCCGCTGATCTCCGCTCTGCATTACTCCGACTTCTCCGCCCTGCCCTGACCGGACCTCCGCCCTGCCCTGCGCCGAACCTCCGCCCTGCCCTGCGCCGAACCTCCGGCGGTTGCCCCCCCAACGTCCCCGGCTCTACCCTCGTGACGGTCATCTCGGTTCCGCCATCCCTTACCAGGAACGTGTCATGAAACGCCACACACCCCTCGCGCTCATCGCCCTCGGGCTCGCCATCGCCTCGAGCGCGCCGGCGGCCGCGCAGGATCGCTCGTACGTGAATCCCCGCTCGGCCAGCAGCGCCCAGGGTGCCCCGTTCAGCGGCGCCGTTTGGGTGGGCGACGTCCTGTACCTCTCGGGGACGCTGGGGCTCGGCCCCAACCAGACGGTGCCCGACACGCCCGAGGAGGAGGCGCGCCTGGTGCTCGACAACGTGAAGCGAACGCTCGAGGCGGCCGGACTCAAGATGGACGACCTCGTCAGCGTGCAGGTCTTCTGCTCCGACGTGGCGCACTACGCGGCCTTCAACGGCGTGTACCGCACGTATTTCACCGGAGAGTTCCCGGCTCGCGCCTTCGTGGGCTCGGGCCCTCTCCTCTTCGGAGCCCGCTTCGAGGTGCAGGGGATCGCGGCCCGTCGCTGAACCGGGTCGCGCGGCAGGCGGGAGTGGAGCATCATGATCGATCTCCGCGACGGGCCCGCCGCCGCGGTAGACATCGACCGTCCGACGCCTGACCGAGGTGTGCCATGAGGCTCCGCGTGATGCCGGCCTGCGGGCCGGCCCTTCCCCTGCTCTTCGTCCTCCTGGCGGTTGGCGCGCGCCCCCCGGCGCTGGCCGCCCAAGACCCGGCCGCCGAGGCAGAGTCGGATGAGAAGAAAGCGGAAGAGAAGGGCCTTCCGCTCGAGCCGGCCCGCTCGTTCCGGCTGGCCACGGACGAGGGGACGTGGCTCTCGGTCGACGTGAGCCCGGACGGACGGACGGTCGTGTTCGACCTGCTCGGCGATCTGTTCACGGTGCCCATCGAGGGCGGGTCCGCCACGCGGATCACCAGCGGCATGGCGTTCGACATGCAGCCGCGCTTCAGCCCGGACGGGCGCAAGGTGCTGTTCGTGTCGGACCGAAGCGGGGGAAGCGCCCTGTGGACCCTGGAGCTCGCCACGGGCGACACCGCGCAGCTCACCAAGGGAAACGGCAACGAGTGGCTTTCTCCCGAATGGGCCCCCGATGGCGCGTACATCGCGGCGTCGAAGGGCGAGACCCGGCTCGGCGTCGTCAAGCTGTGGATGGGACACATCGAGGGGGGGAGCGGCACGGTGCTCACCCCCGAGCCCGAGCAGCTCAAGACCCTCGGCGCCGCGTTCACGCCGGACGGCCGCTACGTGTGGCACGCACGGCGTAACGGAAGCTGGAACTACAACGCCTCCTTCCCCCAGTACCAGCTGGCCGTGTACGACCGCGAGACCGGCGAGGTGTACACGCGCACGTCGCGCTACGGATCCGCTTTTCGACCGGCCATCTCGCCCGACGGAAGGTGGTTGGCTTACGGCTCACGCCACGAGGACCAGACCGGGCTTCGGCTGCGCGACCTGGCGTCGGGCGACGAGCGCTGGCTCGCCTACCCGGTCACCCGTGACGAGAAGGAGTCGATCGCCGATCGCGACGTGCTGCCCGGCATGGACTTCACGCCGGACTCGCGCGAGGTGGTCGCCTCCTACGAAGGGAAGATCTGGCGCATCCCGGTGGCCGGCGGCGATCCCATCCCGGTCCCCTTCCGGGTCGACGAGGAGTTCGTCATGGGGCCCGAGGTCGCCTTCGAGTACGAGATCGACGACGCGCCCACCTTCGTCGTGCGGCAGGTTCGTGACGCGGTTCCCTCGCCGACGGGGGACCGACTGGCCTTCACCTCGCTCGACCGCCTCTACGTCATGGCGTGGCCGGACGGGGAGCCGCGGCGGCTTACGCGCTCCGAGGCCACCGAGGCGCAGCCCGCCTGGTCGACCGACGGGCAGTGGATCGCGTTCGTGAGCTGGGAAGCGGCCGGCGGCCACATCTGGAAGGTGCGGGCCGACGGGCGGTCGGGCCCGGTGCGGCTCACCGATCAGGCGGCCACGTACCAGCAGGTGGCGTGGTCGCCCGACGGGGCTCGCATCGCTGCCATTCGGGGACCGGCGCGCGCCTACCAGGAGTCGACGGGTCCCTTCGCACCCAATGCGGCCGACGACATCGTGTGGGTCGCATCCGACCCGCCGCGGGACGGGGGCCCCGCCACGGTAGTGGCGCCCACGGAAGGCCGGTCCCGTCCTCACTTCACGCAGGACCCCGCGCGCATCTTCCTGTCACACGGCCCCGACGGGCTCGTCTCGGTCCGCTGGGACGGAAGCGACCCCAAGGCGCACGTCAAGGTAGTGGGCAACAAGCGGCCGGGCGCGAGCGAGCCCAACCGCGCCAGCGTGACGCTCATGGCACCGCGCGGAGACCGGGCCCTGGCCCAGGTGAACCGGGACCTCTACGTCGTGACGGTGCCGCGCGTGGGCAGGGACGCGCCCACGATCTCGGTCGACAATCCGGCCAACGCGGCCTTCCCGGCCCGCAAGGTCACCGAGATCGGGGGTGAGTTCCCGGCCTGGGCGGGAGATGGGCGCCGCGTGCACTGGTCGATGGGCAACGCCCACTTCGTGTACGACCTCGATCGCGCCAAGGCGATGGAGGATTCCATCGCGCGGGCGGAGCGGGAGGAGGCCCGAGCGGAGGAGGAGGCCGAAGGGGAGGCCCGGCCCGGCGACGAGGCCGCCGAAGCGGAGGACGAGGAGGCCGCCCGATATGCGCCCGAGGAGCGCCGCATCGTCCTCCGGGCCCCACGGGACCGGCCCGAGGGGTCGGTGCTCCTGCGCGGCGCGCGCCTCATCACCATGAACGGGGACGAGGTGCTCGAGCACGGCGACATCCTCGTCGCCGGCAACCGCATCGCGGCGGTCGCGCCTTCGGGCGCGCTCACCGTCCCCGACGGCACGCCCGACATCGACCTGGCCGGGAAGACGGTCGTGCCCGGATACGTGGACACGCACGCCCACATGTGGCCGGCCTGGGGCCTCCACAAGAGCCAGGTGTGGATGTACCTGGCCAACCTCGCGTACGGAGTGACGACGACGCGGGATCCGCAGACCTCGCAGACCGACGTCATCACGTACGGGGATCTCGTCGAGGCGGGGCAAGTGCTCGGACCGCGGGTGTACTCGACGGGTCCCGGCGTGTTCGGCGATTACGTGCTCGATGGGATCGAGGACGCCGACCACGCGGCCCGGCTGCTCAAGGCCTACAGCGAGTACTACGACACCAAGACCATCAAGATGTACATGGCCGGTAACCGCCAGCAGCGCCAATGGGTGGTGGCGGCGGCCAGGGAGCAGCGCCTGATGCCGACGACCGAGGGCGGGCTGCGCGCCTTCTACGACCTGACCTTGGCGCTGGATGGATACGCGGGGCTCGAGCACAGCTTCCCCATCTACCCGATCTACGAGGACGTCGTCCGCCTGTTCGCGGAGTCCGGCATCGTCTACACCCCGACCCTGCTCGTGGCGTACGGCGGACCCTGGGCCGAGAACTACTGGTTCGCCAAGGAACAGCCCCACGACGATCCAAAGTTGGCGCGCTTCACGCCGCACAGCGTGCTGGACGCGGTCACCCGACGCCGGAACGCGGGCTGGTTCATGGACGAAGAGCACGTGTTCGCCGACCACGCGGTGGGGGTGCGTCGGCTGGTCGAGGCCGGCGGAAAGGCGGGTGTGGGGAGTCACGGGCAGCTTCAGGGACTGGGCTACCACTGGGAGCTGTGGTCGATGCAGGCGGGCGGCCTCTCGGAGCACGACGCCCTGCGGGCGGCGACGATCTTCGGGGCCGAGGCGATCGGATTCGGAAGAGACCTGGGCTCGATCGAGAGCGGCAAGCTGGCCGACCTGGTCGTCCTCGATGCCGATCCTCTGGAGGACATCCGCAACACGAACGCCATACGCTACGTCATGAAGAACGGACGACTCTACGATGGCGATACGCTGGACGAAGTTTGGCCGCGCCAGCGACCACTGACATCGGAGGGCTGGAGGTCCGATGACCCGGCGGTCGGGGGAACCTCCACGCCGCGCCCCGATTGAGCGGTGGAGATATCCGACGCCGCGGCGTTCGTGGGCTACTGGACGAAGATCCGGCTGCGCACGCGGCGGGTCGTCGATTGCATCCCAGACGAGCGCTACGACTGGCGTCACCGGGAGGGCGCCTGGACCTTCGCGGATCTCATCCGCCACTTGGCCGCGATCGAGCGCTGGATGTTCGCCGAGAACGCGCGCCGTCGCCCGAGCCGGTATCCCGGTCATCGCGCCGACCTGGCCGAGGGCCCCGCGGCGGTGCGCGGGTACATGGACCGGATGCACTCGGAAGCCGTGGAGATCTTCGGCTCGCTGACGGCGGAGGACCTGCTGGCGCGGTGCGCGACGCCCGGGGGCGTCGACCTCCCCGTCTGGAAATGGCTCCGCGCGATGGTCGAGCACGAGGTGCACCACCGAGGACAGATCTATCTCATGCTGGGCATGCTCGGCGTGGCCGCACCCCCGTTGTACGGCCTCACCGAGGAGGAGGTGGAGGCCCGCAGCCGGGCGGCCCCGTGAGCCCGCTCCGCCTCGCCCGCGCGCGGATCGGCCGTCCGGCCCGTCCGCTCGTCTTCCTCGCCGCGCTCGGGTGCGCCGCCGAGGGGCCGCCGCCCATGTCGGACCCGCCGCCCGGCTTCCCCCTCGCCTACGCCATGTGGGGCTGCGCGCCCTGGGACGGGGCGGCGACGACCATCTATCTCGCGGCACGACCGCTCGAT
>JBFIOX010000147.1:0-6713 GCA_041610455.1 Gemmatimonadota bacterium | reverse complement strand
GGTCCGGCAGCCGATTCTTTTTTGTCCCTCCGAGAGCGGTCGACCGACCCCGGCCGACCGGCGACCTCCGTTCGAGCCTTGGCCGCCGGCCCCGGGCGTGACGCGGGGCGGGGTCCGTTCGTCTGGATGTCAGAAGCGCCCTCGCTCGCGCGTTGTTCGAGGGAACGGCAGGGGTCGGGCGGGCGGCTCAACGAGCCGGATGCTATATTGAACGCTCGTGGCTCGCCCGGCCGCGACCGAAGAGAGATAGACTGAGTGAGCGAACGGACGCGCGGGGCCGATAGGGCTCCGAGCCTTCGAGAGGTGAGAGAAACATGAGATTCAAGACCGCGACGCTTTCGGCTGGTGCCGTGGCCCTGGTCGGCTTGGCCGCCGCGGGCTGCGGAGTCGGGATCAACGATCCCAACGCGTTCACCGAGCAGTGCCTGGGCGAGAACCCGCCCCCGGGTTGCCCGGACAACAATCCCCCCGTCGAGAACGTGGTTCCACGCGATCAGGGGGTGGTGGTCGGCGTCGATGTCGGACCGGCGGATCCTCGCGTAGAGGGCCGTTAGCCGTCACCCATCGATTCCGTCCGGCCTACGGGCGAGAGACCGCCGGCCGCGCACCCGCGCGGAGCCGGCGGTTCTTACATCAGGCGCCGCCCCGCTTCGTCCAAATCACGATCGACCCGCAGCGCCCGTAGAATTGAGGCGGCGTTTCCGCGATGCTCCGGTACACCTCGACGGCGGCCACGTCGCTCGTGACGGCCAAGGCGTCGAGGTCGATCATCCCGCGGGGCTCCCAGCGAGAGGCCATCTCTTCCCGCATGTGGATGCGACGACCGTCCATGTAGAACGTGGGGACGCAAGCGGTCTGCGTCGCGCCCGCCATGCGGATCAACTGAGCGCAGTGGGGCGTGCAGATCTGTCGAATGTTGATTCCGGGCACGTCGCGCAGGACCTCGCTGAACCGGCGCCACGGCATCTGCTCGATCTCCTCGGGAGTGACGAACTGCCCGAGGCTGCGGGACTGGCGGTCGTAGAACCCGTTCGACTCGAGCCACTGCCGCCGCAGTGTCACCTGGACGGCGATCGGCTCGACCGCGATAGGCTGTGGATCGAGCCGCACATCGAGGTGCGTGGTGAGTCCCGGATTGACCACGATGTCCAGCTCGGGGCGGCCGTACGCGATGTGCTCGACACGGATCCGGTGGTTTCCGAGCGGCACGTCCCCGAACCGGAAACGGCCGTTGCGGTCCGAGAGGGTCGATCGTTCCTGGCCGTCCATCGTCAGCGTGGCGCCCTGGACCGGCGAGCCGGTGGTCGCGTCGAGCAGCGTCCCCGCGATGCCGCCCGTCGCCCGTCGCATGATCAGCTCGAGGTCGTGCCGCGTGGATTCGCCCCCCTCGAAGAAGAACTCGGCGATCTGGCTCGTCTGCCCGAGGGCGACCGCCCACGCCACAAGACGCGTGTCTTGGGGTACATCGCAGAAGATGAAAGCGCCGTCGACGGTCTCGGTGCTGGCCTTGTGCATGGTCGAATCCCGGGCGCCCTGCAGGGTGACCCAGGCGAGGTGCACGGTGCTGCCGGGCAGGGGCGTCCGCGTGAGGCTCTCGACCACGTACCCGAACAGGATCGACTGATCGGCGATCTCGTGCACCGTCTCGCACTGCGCGCGGATGAGGTGGGGAGCCAGCGACTGGGCAGCGGAGGGTGCGGCCACGAAGCTGGACGCCGCGGCCAGCGCGGGGGCCAGCACGCCCCGCCGAGCCAGTCGGCGCCGACGGCTCGCTCGCCCTGGCCCGGACGGTGCCGGCCGCGGGAGACACCCGCGCCGGTCGTCGCTGTGGATCGGCCCTTTGCCCACCTGGACGCTCCACCCGATCGATGAGACGGAATGCTTCGGCCCAGCTGCCACCGCACAGAACGCATCGGTCCGGCTGCCACCGCGATGAATATACCACCCCCGGGCGTCGAAGGTTCTTTCGGCGGTGCTACGGCCGGCGATCCGCGGGGATCCTTGACTGACCGGGCACCCGAGGCGGGAGGCGATTCCGAAACTCCCGTCGCGATCTCCCTCGGCTCCAACCTCGAGCCGCGCCTGGCGAGGCTCCAGGCGGGATTGGACGGGCTGCGGGGCATCGTCGAGGATGTCGAGGTGTCACGCGTGTACGAGACGGACCCCGTGGGCCGGACCGATCAGCCGCGATTCCTGAACGCCTGCCTGGTGGGCCGTTCGGCGCTCGACCCCGCGTCGCTCCTGCGGGCCCTCAAGACGATCGAGCGGACCGCGGGCAGGATGCCGCGGGGGGCACGCTGGGGCCCGCGGGAGTTGGATCTGGACCTCTTGCTGTACGGGGACCGGGTGGTGCGCACCCGGACCCTGCGCGTCCCACATCCGAGGCTGCACGAGCGCGCCTTCGCCCTGGTGCCGCTGGCCGAGCTCGTTCCCTCGTGGGTGCACCCCGTGCTCGGCCGAACCGTGGGGCAGCTCGCGGCGGAGGTCGGTCGGGGCGGCGTGCGGGTCACGAACTTGCAGGCGGTGGCCCCGGGATCCGGCTCGGGGTCGTGAGAACGGGAGGATGGGGATGCGGAAGCTGAAGCGGCCGATTCTGCGGATCGGGCTCGTGGGCGGATTTCTCGCCTGGAGCGCCTGCTCCGGAGGCGCCGGACCGGGCGCGGCGACGGAGGAGGCGCTGACCGTGGAGGCTCCGGCCCCCCCGCGACAGGCGGACGCGCGGCCCGGACGGGCCGCCTCCACGGCGGTCGAGGCCGCCCCGATGCTGGGCGACACCGCGCTCCAGCGCCTGGTCCGCGAGATCCAACCCGCCGTCGAGCGGAGCGCCGGCATCGCCGCCTCCCGTCCCCTCCACGTAGCGGCCACCGACGAGGCCCGTCTGCGGCGTTACCTGGAGGAGCAGCTCGGGCAGCAGCTGTCCCCGGAGCGGGCACGCGCCATCACGGCCACCTACGCCCGCCTCGGCCTCGTCCCCGACACGCTCGACCTTCGGGCGCTCCTCATGGCGCTGCTGCAAGAACAGGTGGTGGGCTACTACGATCCCGTCACCGACACCCTGTTCGTCCACGAGCGCGTCGGTGTGGCGGAGCTCGAGCCCGTGCTGGCCCACGAGCTGGTGCATGCGCTCCAGGACCAGCGGTTCGCCCTGGACTCGCTTACGCGCGCTCTCAAGGACCGCAACGACGCGAGCACCGCCTCGCAGGCCGCGCTCGAGGGACACGCGACCTACGCCATGATGGAGTGGCAGTTCGGGGCCCTCACGGGCGCGCCGGCCGACCTCACGACCCTCCCCGATCTGGGCGCCACCCTCGGCTCCATCGACCTGACCGCGCTCGGAGACTTCGGTTCGGCCGACGTGCTCGCCAAGGCCCCGGCGGTCATCCGCGAGGGTCTCATCTTCCCCTACGTGGGCGGGCTCATCTTCGTGCAGCGTGCCTGGACGAGCGAACGGCAGCGGCCCCTCCCGTTCGGCGACCGACTTCCGCAATCGACCGAGCAGATCCTGCACGTGGAGCGGTGGCTCGATCCCGATCTGCCCACCGAGGTCGCCTTCACCGCCGAGCTGGAAGATTGGACGGCGACCCATGCCGGAGACCTGGGCGAGCTCGAGACGCGGCTGTTCCTCGAAGAGCACCTGGGTGACCGGGGCAAAGCGGCGGCGGCGGCGGCGGGCTGGGACGGAGACGCGTACCGCCTCTTGCGGGGACCGGCGGGCGAGGCCCTCGTGTGGGTGAGCGTGTGGGACACCGAGGCCGAGGCGGACGAGTTCGCGGAGGCGGCGCGGGCCGCGTATGCGCGCCGTTATCCGCGAGGCGGCCGCAACCTCCACGTGCAGCGGGACACGGTGGAAGGACGCCCGGTCGTACGCATCCTGGACCTGCCCCCCGGCGCCGATCGGGCGCCGGCCCTGGGCGCGGTCCGGCTGGTCGGAGGCGGGTGAGCGAGGCGCGAGAAGGAGGGAGATGAGCGGGGAGCGCGCGATCGAAGTTCGAACGCCGCACGGCGCGTATCCCCTGTTCATCGAGGCGGGAGCGCTGGATGCCGTGGCGGACCGCTGCGCCGAGCATGCGCCCGCCCACCGCTATGCCGTCATCGCCGACTCGCAGGTCGCCCGCCTGTACGGCGCTCGGGTCGTGGAGAGCTTCTCCGCCGCCGGGGCCGAGGCGGTGCTCATCACCTTTCCGGCCGGGGAGTGGAACAAGACGCGCGAGCAATGGGCCGGTCTCTCGGACCGGATGCTCGCCGCCGGCTTCGGAAGGGACACCGCCGTGATCGCGCTCGGCGGGGGCGTGACCGGCGACCTGGCCGGTTTCGTCGCGGCCACCTTCATGCGGGGCGTCCCCGTCGTCCAGGTGCCCACGACCCTGCTCGCCATGCTCGACAGCTCGGTCGGCGGCAAGACGGGCGTCGATACGGATGCGGGCAAGAACCTCGTGGGCGCTTTCCATCACCCGGCCGCCGTGCTCATCGACCCGGCGGTGCTCGGCACGCTTCCCCGCCACCAGCGCTGCGCCGGGCTCGCGGAGGCGGTGAAGACCGCGGCCATCCTCGACGAGGGCCTGTGGGAGCGCATGGAGGCCGAATGCACGTCGCTCGCCGGCGGGGACGCGGAGGCGCTCGCCGCCCTGGTGGCCGACGTGGTCGCGCACAAGGCGCGCGTCGTGGAAGTCGACCCCTCTGAGTCCGGCCTGCGGGCCGTGCTCAACTTCGGGCACACTGTGGGACACGCGATCGAGTCGCTCGAGGGCTACACGGTCCTGCACGGGGAGGCGGTGGCGGCGGGCATGCGGGTGGAGGCGCGACTCGGCGAGGCCCTGGGCGTGACCGAGTCGGGCACCGCGCAGCGCATCGCCGACCTCCTCGCCGGCTGCGAGCTCGACCGCGAATGGGAGGGCGAGCGGCGCGCCGACGAGCTGCGGGAGGCGATGACGCGGGACAAGAAGGGGCGTCGAGACCGCATTCGATGCGTGCTCCTGCGGCGCATCGGCCACGTGGCGACCGATTCCGGGGGAGCGTACACCTTCGCCCTGGGCTCGGAAGCACTGGGCGCGCCCTTCGAGGGCGCTTTACGCCCGGCCTCGGAAGCCTGAGATTGTCGATCGCACACGCGCCGTCGACGATTGGCCGGGCGCGCACGCGATCGCGCCTCTACGACCACGGGCAAGTGACCAGACTCCACGCCTTCCGGCGGCCACGCACCGTCGCCGAGCTGTTCCGGACCCACGCCGAGCGGACACCCGAAGCCCCGTGCCTGCGCTTCGGGGAAGCGCGGTGGACGTACTGGCACGTGGAAGCCGAGGCGCGAGCCCTCGCGGTGGGGCTCCGCAACCTGGGCGTGGAGCCCGGCGACCGGGTCGCGCTCCATCTGCCGAATTGGCCGGAGTTCGTGACCGCCACCCTGGCGATCGCTCAGCTCGGGGCGGTCATCGTGCCGCTCAATCCGGGGTATTCGGCGCGCGAGCTCCAGTTCATGCTCCGTAATTCGGAGGCGGTGGTGGCCATCACGGCCGAGGAGTTCGACGGGATCGATTATCTACAGGTCTTCGAGGGCCTGCTGGCGGACCTCCCCGAGCTCCAGTACGTGGTGACCGTGGGCGAGCAGGACCTCTGGTACGACGACCGGATCTTCCAGTTCGAGGACCTGGTCGCGAACGGGCGTGGCCGCGAATTGTCCGTCCCCGACCTGGATCCGGCCGTGGACGCCTTCGCGATCCTGTACACGCCCGGTACGACAGGATCGCCGAAGGGAGTCGTGCTGACCCACGCCAACCTGGTGGGAAGCGCCCTGGCGACGGCCGAAGCGCTGGGGCTGACGGCGCGCGATCGCACGCTCTGCTGCGTGCCGCTGTACCACATTTTCGGGCTGTCGGCCGCCCTCTTGACGGCGGTGGCGGTGGGCTCGGAGTTGGTGCTGCAGGAGCGCTTCGACGCCTCGGAGGCGCTCGAGTCGATCGCGCGCTACGACATCACGGTGCTGCACGGCGTGCCGACCATGTTCGTCATGATGTTGCGCGAAGTCGACCGCGAGCCCGTCGGCACCACCACCGTGCGCACGGGAATCATCGCGGGCGCGCCGGTGACCGAAGAGCTGGCGCGGGACGTGCAGGCGACGTTGGTTCCGCAACTGCAGATCGCCTACGGACTGACCGAGACGTCGCCGACCGTGTCCATCACGGCGATGAGCGATCCGCCCGCGAAGCGCCATCAAACCGTGGGGCGGCCGCTGCCCGGGATCGAGGTCCGGGTCGTGCAGGCGAACGGGGGGCCGGCCCCGGCGGAATCGGTGGGGGAGTTGGAGGTGAGGGGATACAACGTGATGCGGGAGTACTTCCGGCAGCCCGGTCAGACCAAGAAGGTGATGACCGAGGACGGGTTCTTGCGGACCGGGGACCTTGCCATGATCGATTCGGAAGGTTACCTGCATATAGTCGGACGTTCCAGCGATGTCATCATTCGCGGCGGGTACAATGTCCACCCGAGAGAGATCGAGGCGCTCCTTCGATCGCACCCGGCGGTGGACGAGGCCGCAGTCCTCGGTATCCCCAACGACGTTCTGGGTGAGCTCATCTGCGCGTGTATCGTGACCTCCGAGGGAGCGCTGATCACGGCGGAGGAGCTCCGTAACTACTGCCGAGAGTCGCTGGCCGACTACAAGGTGCCGGACGTCATCCGCTTCGTGGATGCGTTTCCGGAAGCCTCGGACGAGCGCGCGC
>JBFIOX010000146.1:0-6719 GCA_041610455.1 Gemmatimonadota bacterium | reverse complement strand
GACGTGACGCCCGAGAGCGTCACGATCCTGGTGGGGGCGATGATCGTGGGAGACGGCACGCTGTGGGTCGACGCCCTGAGCTTCGAAGAGGTGGCGCGCGACGTCGTTCCCACGGTCGAGGGGGAGCCGATCGTGACCGACGAGCCGTACGCGAGGCCGCCGGGCGTGTTCGCCGCGCCCACGAACCTGGACTTCGAGCGCGCCGCGGACCCCTGAGCGATCCCTGATGGAGCACACGCGCGAGAGGCTTCGACCGTTCGTCGAGCGGGCTCGTGAGGGCGGAACGCTGTTCGGACCCGTTCCGCTCGGCGACCCGCTCCCCTGGGACTTCGCGCGCCGCGCGGCCGAGCTGCTGCCGCTCTCGAAGGCCGTGCTGGCGCTGGGGCCGAAAGCCACCGCCCTGTTGGCCGGCGAGCACGAGATCTCGTTCGCGGTGGCCGCCTACGGGCCGCATGACGAGCCGTCCCCGCCCATCCCGGGCGTGACGCGGGTGCGGCTCTCCGATCTCGCATCTCCGCCGTTCGCGGCGAACTCGTTCGACCTGGTCATGGCGCTCGAGACGCCGTTCGATCCGGCCGCGGTGACGCCGCTCGTCGCGCCGGGCGGGGCCATCCTCAGCCAACAGGCCCATCCCCGCGACTGGTTCGAGCTGCGCGAGCACTTCCCCCGTATGCCGGAGATCCCGGACCTCTACGCTCGGCTCAAGGAGACGGTCCGCAAGGCGGGCTTCGAGCTGCTCGACGCGCGGACGCATTCGCATCCCGTCGCCTTCCAGGGCTTGGGGCCCCTGGCGTACACCTTGGCCGCCCGACCGCATATCTTGCCGGACTTCTCGCTCGATGCGGACGTGGGGGCGCTGCTGGCGCTCGAGGCGAAGCGCCTGGAGGAGCGCGGCATTCTGCTCACCCAAGCCCGCTTCATCATCGAGGCGCGCCGGCCGCGAGAGGCGGAGTGAGAAGGGCGTGAGAGTCCCGACGAACAGGGGAGCCGCGAGGCAGAACGTCATGATCTCGATCGGGTGGCGCACGGTCGCCGCCGCCTGCGTCGCCGCGACGCTCGCGCTCGCCGCGGGGTGCCGGAACGGCGAGCGGCTCGAGGTGCGCTACGCCGCCGGTCCGCCGATCGGGGGGGAGCTTCCGCGCATGGCCCTCACCGACCTCGGCGGTCAGCCCTACGACCTGGCGTGGGTCGATGCGGACGCGCTGCTCCTCAACCTCTGGGCGACGTGGTGCGTCCCATGTCTCGAGGAAATGCCGGAGCTCGCGGCGCTCGCCGATCGCTATGCCCCGAGCGAGCTGGCCGTGGTGGGCATCTCGGTCGACCACGTGGACGCGACCGCGGTCATCGATTTCCTGGAGGCGCAGGGCATCGGCTATCTCAATCTCATGGCTCCGCTCGAACACCTCGTCGAGGCGCTCGACGTGGACCCGGGCATCCCGCATACGCTCCTGGTCGACCGCGATCGGATCGTGCGCGGATACTGGCGCGGCCGATTCCACCCTTCCGATCCGCACGTGTCCGCCCTGCTCGATGCCGTGGTCGGCCGCGCCCACCCATGACGATCGGCATCCGCCCGCTGGTTCCCGACGACTGGCCGCGTATCCGCGCGATCTACGAGCAGGGCATCGCGACGGGCGACGCGACCTTCGAGACCGAAGCCCCCGACTGGGAGGTCTGGAACCGCAGCCACCTCGCCAGCTGTCGGCTCGTCGCCGAGCAGGAGGGTCGGGTGGTGGGGTGGGCCGCCCTGAGTCCCGTGTCGGACCGTTGCGCGTACGGGGGCGTAGGCGAAGTGAGCGTGTACGTGGACGAGGCGGGTCGTGGGCGGGGGATCGGCTCGGCGCTCATGGAGGCCCTCGTGGCCGCCTCCGAACGGGAAGGGCTGTGGACGCTCCAGGCCGGCATTTTCCCCGAGAACGCGTCCAGCATCCGGGCGCACGAGAAGGCGGGTTTCCACATCGTCGGACGTCGGGCGCGCCTGGGTCGCCTGGCGGGCCGCTGGCGTGATGTGCTCCTGCTCGAGCGGCGCAGCCCCGTCGTGGGGCGCGATGGATGAGGTGCCGTTGATCCCCACCGCCACGTTTCCGGCGCGAGCGAGAGCGGGCGTGAGCCGGCGTGACCGTACGGGCGGGGCGTCCCGCGCGCAGGCCGCTTCTTCGGACCCGTCGTCCCGCCCCCTTGACTAATCCCCCGGATATGGCGATCCTTGTGCACGTCCAAAAAAGGCCCGGCACGCAAGGCGAGACCGGGCAGGGGACTGAGTAGGCGGGATCGTAGGAATTACGGGGGGCCTCTCAAGGGTCGCCCGTTTTTTTTGTTTCGTGGCTGCTGCCACGACCCCGCGCGCGGGGGAACCGCGCGGAACAATAGTCAGGCGTTCGGTAGGTACGGGTCACCCGGGCTCCGACGATGACTACGAGAAGGAGTAGGTGATGCGTACCAGAGGTACCGTAAAGTGGTTCAACGATCAGAAGGGCTTCGGGTTCATCACGCCGGAGGATGGCGGCAAGGATTGCTTCGTGCACCACAGCGCCATTCAGGCGGAGGGCTTCCGCACCCTCAAGGAGGGTGAGATGGTCGAGTTCGACGTGACGGAGGGGACCAAGGGTCCCGCCGCGGAGAACGTCACCAGGCTGGAAGGCTGAGCTTCGGAGCCTGAGATCTAGAACCGGCGCGTAACGCGCCGGGACCTCGAAGGGGCCGCCCGTTCGTTCGGGCGGCCCCTTTTTTTATCCGCCGCTTTTGTCCGCCGCCGCGCCGCCGCTGGATCGGTCCGGTATCGCGGCGAAGGGCCGGCCCCGTATGATCCGGTGTGCCGCGGTCGATCGTCGCCGGAGGTTCTCCATGCGCCATCCCTGCCGGACCGTCGCCGGCATTTCGCGCCGGGTCGTCTGGGCCGTTCCCCTCTGCGTCGGGTGCCTCGGCGGTCCGTCCGATCCGGCCGCCGTGCGCGCCGAGCTCGAGGCGGTGACCCGTCGCTGGGAGGCCTCGCTCGAAGCGGGCACGCCCCAGCTCGCGGTGGCGGAGGTGTTCACCGAAGACGCGCTGCGGCTCCCTTCGGGCGAGGTGGCCGTCCGGGGCCGGGCGGCCATCGCGGCCGCCGTCACCGGAAGCGCGCCGTTGCGCCGCGCGCGCTTCCAGCTGGCCGACGTCGAGGTCGATGGACGGATGGCGTACGCGACCGGCACCTACGAGGTGGAGACCGTCGAGGGAGCGCGGCGGGCCGGCAAGTTTCTCGAGGTGTGGAAGCGGACGGCCGACGGATGGCGCATCCACCGCGTCATGTGGGATTGAGCGCACGAAGCGGCGACCGCTCGCCGCCCGCGAACAGCGAAGGAGCCGAACCGTGACCGATACCAGATCCCCCGCGACCCAGGCCATCCACGCCGGCGCCCCCCGGCCGCGCCCCGACGGCGCCGTGATCACGCCGATCTACCAATCGAGCACGTACGAGTATCACGGGCAGGGCTATCACGACGTGGGCTATCTGCGGCTCAGCACGAGCCCCAATCACCGGGTCCTGGCTCGCCGGATCGCGACGCTCGAGGGGACGGAAGACGCGCTCGCCCTGGCCAGCGGCATGGCGGCGATCTCCGGCACGCTGCTCACGGTGCTCTCGGCCGGGGACCACCTCCTCGTACAGGACACCCTGTACGGCGGGACGACGGGGTTCGTGGCGCACGAGCTGCCGCGCTTCGACATCGAGCATACGGTGATAGATCCACAGGCCCCGGACACGTGGGGAGAGGTGCTCCGCCCGACCACGCGCGCCATCTACGTGGAGACGCTCACCAATCCCCTCGTGCAGGTGGCCGACCTCGAGGCCGTGGTGGCGTTCGCGCGCCAGCGGGGGATCGTGTCCATCATCGACAACACGTTCGCGAGTCCGATCAACTTCCGGCCCGCCGAACTTGGGTTCGACCTCGTGCTCGAGAGCTGCACCAAGTACATGAACGGGCACAACGACCTGGTGGCCGGCTCGGTCGCGGGATCGGCCGAACGGGTGCGCCGCATCAAGATCACCCAGGATCACCTCGGCGGGGCCATCGACGCGCACACCGCGTTTCTGCTCGAGCGGGGACTCAAGACGCTGCCCGTGCGCATCCGCCAACAACACGAGTCGGCCGCCGCCATCGCCCGGTTCCTGGCCGGGCACCCCGCGGTCGCCGCCGTCCATTACCCGGGGCTCGAGCATCACCCGCAGCACGCGCGCGCGGCGCGCCTGTTCGACGGGTTCGGCGGCATGCTGGCCTTCGAGCTGGCGGGCGGCGTCGATGCGGCCGAGACCTTCCTGGGCGCGCTCACGATCCCGACGGTGGCGGCCAGCCTTGGAGGCGCGGAGTCTCTCATCATCCGGCCGGCCGCCGCGGTCCACTCGGGCCTGACCGCGGAAGAGCGCGCGCAGAGCGGCGTATCGGACGGGCTGATTCGGTTCTCGGTCGGTCTCGAGGCGGCCCACGACCTCATCGCGGACCTGGACGGCGCCCTCGCGCGCGCCGCCGTCCCGGTCTCGGCGTAGGCGGGGAGGCGACGGGCGACCGCGCGACGCCGCGCGCGCCCGCGATCGACGGACCGGCGAACCACGTCCCGCGAGCGACGATGAACGAGACCGCGGCCCCCCTGTCCGCCCCGGGCCTGCCCGAGATTCGCGCCGCGCGGGAGCGGATCGCGGACGCCGCCGTCCGCACCCCGCTCGTCAGGCTCGAGGCCGATGCGCCCGGCGAGGTGTGGCTCAAGCTCGAGGGCCTGCAGCCCATCGGGTCGTTCAAGTTGCGGGGCGCGGCCAACGCCATGGCCCTCTGCGATCCCGAAGAGCTGGCGCGGGGCGTGTGGACGGCGAGCGCGGGCAACATGGCCCAGGGGGTGGCGTGGAACGCGCGCCGCATGGGCGTTCCCTGCGGCGTCGTGGTGCCCGAGACGGCCCCCCGTGCCAAGCTCGACGCCATCGCTCGCCTCGGCGGGCGTATCGTCCGGACGTCCGTCTCCTCCTGGTTCGAGGTGTTCCGCACCCGGCGCTTCGAGGGCATGGAAGGTCGCTTCGTGCACGCCTTTGCCGATACCCATGTGATGGCGGGCAACGGCACCATCGCGCTCGAGATCGCGGAGGATCTGCCAGACGTGGACTCGGTGATCGTGCCCTTCGGGGGTGGGGGGCTCGCCTGCGGGATCGCCGCCGGGCTGGCCGAGCTTGCCCCGGGCGTGCCGGTGCTCGCGTCCGAAGTGGAGGACCAGGCGCCCCTGGCGGCTTCGCTCGAGGCTGGGGAGCCGGTGAGCATCGACTACGTGCCCAGCTTCGTGGATGGCATCGGAGGGCCGCACGTGGAGCCCGAGATGTGGGCCCTGGCGCGCGCGCTCCTGGCCGGGTCGATCGAAGTGTCCCTGCGCGAGGTGGCCGATACCATCCGACTGCTGGTCGCGCGCAATCGAATCGTGGCCGAGGGCGCCGGGGCCTCGTCGGTGGCGGCGGCCCTGTCGGGTGCCGCAGGCGGCGGCAAGATTGTTTGCGTCGTTTCGGGGGGGAACCTCGATCCGTCGAAGCTCGTGACGATCCTCGAGGGAGGGGTGCCTTAGGGAGTGGCGCCTCTCGTCGTCGCCGCGCGCGACGCTCACGCCGACAGGAGGACCTACATGGTCACCATCGCTTCGCTGCTCTGGCCCATCATCTTGTCCGCCGTGCTGGTGTTCAT
Organism: Gemmatimonadota bacterium; assembly: GCA_041610455.1. Lineage (GTDB taxonomy): Bacteria > Gemmatimonadota > Gemmatimonadetes > Palauibacterales > Palauibacteraceae > Palauibacter. The sequence goes on along the minus strand of JBFIOX010000146.1, from coordinate 1,032 downwards.
CGTCAGCTCGATCGTCTGGATGGTCCTGCCCTACCACAAGAGCGACTACAAGGCGCTGCCCAACGAAGACCCGGTGTTCGATGCGCTGGGCGAGGGTTTGGCGCCCGGGCTGTACGACTTCCCGCACATGACGTCGATGGACGACATGAAGAAGCCCGAGATCCAGGAGCGCTTCCGAAAGGGACCGGTGGGATTCGTCACTGTCGCGCCGGGCGCCCCGAACATGCCGAAGCTGCTGGCCCAGTGGTTCGTGTACTCCCTGCTCGTGGGTGTGGTCGTGGCCTACGTGGCCAGTCGCACGCTGCCGGCCGGCACCGAGTACCTGCGGGTGTTCCAGATCACCGGCACGGTCGCCTGGCTCGCCTACGGGTTCGCCGCCATCTCCGAAGGCATCTGGTTCTACCGCCCGTGGAAGAACGTCGCCAAGTGGCTGTTCGATGCGCTGCTGTACGGCTTGGTGACGGCGGGTGCCTTCGGGTGGCTGTGGCCGGCCTGCGGGGCCGGCGCGCCGCCGCCGCGGCCGTCGCATGGTTGATCCCGCTCGGACCTCTCGCCGGGCAGGCCGTTCCGACCCCCGAGTCCGTACTCGGCCACCGCGTGGGCGAGGACTTTCATCTCGCCACGTACGAGGAATCGATCGGCTACTTCGAGCGGCTCGATGCCGCCAGCGACCGACTCGAGCTGCGCCGGGTCGGTCGCACCTCGTTCGGCCGGCCGGTGCACATCGCGCTCGTGTCGAGCGCCGAGAACCTGGCCGCGGTGGAGCGGCATCGCGAGATCGCGCGCCGACTCGCGCATCCCCGCGATCTGGATGATGCCGAGGCGCGTCGCCTCGCCCGCGAAGGAAAGGCCCTCGTGTGGATCGACGGGGGGCTGCACGCATCGGAGGTGGCCCACGCGCAGCACACGATCCAGCTCGCCTACGACCTGGTGACGGGCGACGCGGATCCCGAGATCGCCGCCATCCTCGACAACGTCATCCTCATCCTGTGGCCTTCGATCAACCCCGACGGCCAAACGATGGTGGCCGAG
>JBFIOX010000145.1:0-6736 GCA_041610455.1 Gemmatimonadota bacterium | reverse complement strand
GGCTCTTTCTACCACCGGGACCGGCTGTCGCGCCGCATCGCGGAAGCGACCGGGGGGACGGGCATCCAGGCGCTCATCCTGTCGCACTCCGACTACCCGCACTCGGGCAACATCGGCGCGTTCCGCCGGGCTTGGGGAGATTTCGAGATCGTGGCCTCTTGCGCGGATCCCGACATCCAGGGACTGCCCTACGCGCGTCGCTCCCGGATCGGCGAGACGCTCGAAGTGCTGGGGCGTCGCTTCACGTTCCTCGATCCGCCGCTGGCCGACCGCTCGCACACCACGTGGGTGTTCGACGAGGAGGCGCGCGTGCTCTTCGTCGCGGACGGGTTCGGCTGCCTGCACCCCCCGGGCTCGTGTGACGTCGCGTGGGGCCAGCTGCCGCGTGACGGCCGCGACGGAGGCGTGGCCGCGTTCCACGAGCAGACGCTGCGCTGGCTGCGCTACGTCGATCCGGAGCGGCTCATGGAGGCGCTGCGGGCCATGCTGCGGCGTCACCCGGCCCGGTGGGTGGCCCCCATCCACGGACCCCCCATCGCGGCGCCCGATCTGGAAGACTTCCTGGCCGCGCTCGAATCCGCGGTGCGGACCATCGCGTCCGGCGCGTCCTCGGGCGCGCCCGCGTCGACCTGAGCCGGAGCTTTCCGATGGGGGACATCCTCTGCCTCGGCGGGACGGGAACCGTGGGGAGCGAGGTGGTGAACGGCCTGCGGGCGCGCGGCGCGGCGGTCCGCTGCATGACGCGCTCGCCCGACCGCGCGGGCACGGCGGAGGACGGGGTGCGCTACGTGTGGGGCGACCTCGAGAAGCCGGATTCGCTCGCACCCGTGTTCGCGGGCGCGTCCCGGGTGCACGTGCTCACACCCCTCCACCCCCACGAGACCGAGCTGGGCACCGCCGCCGTGGAGGCCGCCCGGGCGGCCGGGGTGGAGCGCATCGTCCTCCACTCGGTGCAGGGCGCGGAGACGGCCCCCGACATCCCGCATCTCGGGAGCAAGCTCCGCATCCTCGAGGCCATCCGGGCCTCCGGCATCCCCTGGGTGGCGATCGAGCCCAACCATTACTTCCAGAACGACCTGTGGCTCCGGCGTCCCCTCCTCGAGGCCGGGGTGTATCCGACGCCGCTCGGATCGGTGGGCGTGAGCCGCGTGGACGTGCGCGACATCGCCGACGCCACCGTGGCGGCGCTGCTCGACGATGGGCACGAGGGACGGCGATACGTGATCGCGGGTCCGCGTCCGCTGACCGGTGCCGACGTCGCCGCCTGCTGGAGCGCCGCGCTGGGCCGTCCCATCACCTACGTGGGCGATGACCTGGACGCGTGGGGGGACGCGGCGCGAAGCATGCTTCCCGACTGGATGGTGGACGACCTGCGCCGCATGTTCGCGCTCTTCCTCGATCATGGCCTCGTGGCCGACGAGCGCAAGCTGGCCGCATCCACGGCCCTGCTCGGCCACGCGCCCCGGCGCCTCGAGGACTTCGCGGCGGAGACGGCGGCCCTGTGGGCCGCGATCTGACCGCGGCCCGAGCAGTTCGGGAGCCGACGCCGCGGCCCACGTCGCCGGCGCCCCGGGGGCGGGACCGGTCGCCGGCGCCCCGGGGGCGGGACCGGTCGCCGGCGTCCCGGGGCGGACCCGGGGGGGTCGCCCCGCCCGGAGCGCCTAGCGGTAGAACCACTCCACGAGCGCCATGGGGATGATCGGGATGTAGGTGACGAGCACGAGGACCCCCACGAGCACCGCCACGAACCGCACGTTTACCTTGGTGACTTCCCAGATGTCGGCCTTGGCCACCGAGCACGCGGTGACCAGCACGCTGGCGACGGGCGGCGTCTGCTGCCCGATGCCCAGATTGAGCGTCACGATCAGCCCGAAGTGCACCGGATCGATGCCGGCGGCGCGCACGAGGGGCATGACGATGGGCACCACCAGGATGATGGCCGCCGCCGAGTGCAGGAACAGCCCGATCACCAGGAAGAAGGCGTTGAGGAGGAGGAGGATCACCCACCGGCTGTCGGTGAGCGCCATGATCCCGCTCGCCACCCGCTGCGGCAGCCGCTGCTCCGTGAGGTAATCGCCCAACAGGGCGGAGGTCGCGACGAGCAGCATGACGACGGCGGTCTGGATGCCGCCCTCCAGCATGGCCCGTCGGAGCTCCTTCGGGTCCAGCTCCCGGTACACGAGGCCCCCGATCGCGAGCGCCGCCACCACCGCCAGCCCCGCCCCCTCGGTCGCCGTGACCCAGCCGGTGAAGATGCCGCCCAGGATGATGACCGGGAGGAGGAGGGCCCAGCCGGCCTCGCGCAGGGTGTCGCGCACGCGGCGCAGGTCGAAGGCGCCCTCCACCGGGAAGTCGTGCCTCCGCGCGTACAGCCAGGCCGCGAACATGAGCAGGACGCCACCGAGCACGCCCGGCACGATGCCGGCCACGAACAGCTCGACCACCGAGGCCTCCGCCATCACCCCGTAGATGATCATCGGGATGGAGGGCGGGATGATGACGGCCAGGGTGGCGGAGGAGGACATCACCGCGGCGGCGAACGACTTTCCGTAGCCCCGCCGCTTCATGGCCGGGATGAGGATCGAGCCCAGGGCCGCCACGTCGGCGACCGCGGAGCCCGAGATCTCGGCGAAGAACAGCGAGGCCGAGATGCTGACCATGGCCAGCCCTCCCCGGATGAACCCCACCAGGGCCGAGGCGAACGCGATGAGCCGGCGCGAGATCCCGGTGGCGTTCATGATCGCGCCGGCCAGGATGAACAGGGGGATGGCGATGAGCGGGAACGAGGTGGCGCCGTCGAACAGCACGAGACCCGCGTTGGGGACGGCCGCCCACCCACCGCTCACGAGGATGGCGGCCAGCGCCACGATGCCCAGCGCCACGGCGATCGGCACGCCGACGGTGATCAGCAGGAGCATGAGCGCGAACAGCGCCAGCAGCATCACGGCTCGCGCTCCTCGACGGGCGCGGCCGACAGCGCATCGCGGACGCTGGCCAGCTGGGCCGCGATGAACAAGAGGGCGCCGATCGGGATGACCGACTGCGCCACCGCGGCCGGGACCCAGGGCAGGCTCACCAGGGTGGTCCCGCCCAGCACGCGCACCACCCGCCAGCCCGCCCAGGCGACGACCGCGAAGAACGCGATCACGGAGGTCTCGGCGAGCAGCACGACCACCGTGCGGGTGCGACCCGTGAGGCGATCGACCACGGTGGGCACGCCGATGTGGGCCCGCTCGAGCGCGGCCAGCGCGGCCCCGTAATAGGTGAGCCAAGCGAGGAGGATGGAGGCGACCTCATCGTACCACACGAGCGCCGCCCCCAGCTTTCGAAACGTCACGCCCACGACGACGGTGACCGCCAGCGCCGTCATGAGCACGAGCACCGAGCCTTCGAGGAGGCGGCGCAGACCCCGCTTCAGCACCGACCGGTCGGGGCTACGAGCCCGCTGCTCCCGCCGCCGCCACCGCCCCATCGATCAGCGTCCGTCCACCCTCCACGCTGCGGGCGAACTCTTCGTAGATCGGTCGGCTGGCGGCGCGAAATCGCTCCGGATCGACGCGGTTGATCTCGATGTCGGTCGCTTCGAGCCGGGCCAGGAGCTCGCGATCCATGCGGCCGGCGGCCTCGTACACGAACTCCTGCATCTCGCGCGCGATCGCCTCGACCTCTGCCCGGACGTCATCGGGGAGGCGCGCCCAGGCGCGGGCGTCCGTCACCAGGAAGGAAGGGCTGTACACATGGGCGGTCAGCGAAAGGTAGCGCTGCACCTCGTGCAGTTTGGCGCTCACGACTTGGGTTAGGGGATTCTCCTGGCCGTCCATCACGCCGGTCTGCAGCGCCACGAACACCTCCGAGAAGGCCATCGGGGTCGGGTTCGCCCCGAACGCCTGGAAGAGCTTCACTCGCCACACCCCGCGCGGCGTGCGCAGCTTGATCCCGCGCAGGTCCTCGGGGCGCGTGATCGGGCGACGGTTGTTGGTGATGTGGCGGAACCCGTTCTCCCACACCGCGAGGATCCGGTAGCCGGCCGCCTCGGCCCGTGGGGCAAGCTCGGGCCACACGACGGCGGTCTCGATCCGCTTCATGTGCTCCCGGTCGCGCACCAGGTACGGCATCTCGAACAGGCCGAACGCGTCGACCACCGAAGACATCACGGTGGACGGCATCGAGAGGTGGAGCGTGCCCAGCCGGAGCCGCTGGAGCATGGCCTCGTCGCCGCCCAGCTGGCTGGCGCCGAACACCGCGACGCTAGCCCGTCCGGGAAGCCGCTCGTGGACGCGGCGGGCGAACTCGGCCGCCGTGAGGTCGTACAGCGATCCCGGTGCGCCGACGTGACCCAGCTTGATCTCGTGGACGCCGCCCTCCTCGCCGCCCGACGGGGGCCCGCAGGCGAGGAGGAGACAGGTGAGGACGGCCCCGCGGCGGCGCCTGCCGCCGAGCGCCAGCGCGAGCTTGCCCGGCGCGGCCAGGCGCGGCCCCGCGCGCGGCGTGAGAGCGCGAACGCTCACGTCTTCACGAGGTGATCCATGGCGGCCGACACGCCCCCCGGCTCGTGGGGGACGCCGCAGGCCGCCAATCCCATCTCGACCCCCGCGAGGGTACCCATCAGCATCAGCTCGTTGAAATCGCCCAGATGACCGATGCGGAACACCTTCCCCTTGAGCGGGCCCAGGCCCGTGCCGAGCGACATGTCGAAGCGCTCGAGCACGAGGGCGCGGAACGACTCCGCGTCGGATCCCTCGGGCACGGCGACGGTCGTCCCCGAGTTCGAGTACGCGCTCGAGTCCGCACAGTAGTTTTCGAGCCCCCAGGCCGCGACGGCATGGCGGGTGGCCGCGGCGAAGCGCGCGTGGCGCGAGACCACGCGATCCAGCCCCTCCTCGCGCAGCATCACGAGCGCCTCCGCGAGACCGTAGAGCAGCGTGGTCGCGGGGGTGTAGGGGAAGAACCCCTTCTCGTTGAAGGCGAGCATCTCGCCCCAGTCCCAATACGCGCTGGGGAGCGTGGGCGCGGCGGAGCGGGAAGGAACGAGGGCCTTCTCGCTCGCCGCGCAGAAGGCCAGGCCCGGGGGCAACATGAGCCCCTTCTGCGAACCGCACACCGCGACGTCGACGCCCCACTCCCGCTGCCGAAACTCGGCGGCACCCAGCGACGACACGACATCGGCCATGAGCAGGCACCCGTGCTGGGCCCGATCGATGGCGGCGCGGATGGCCGCGATGTCGCTCGTCACCCCGGTCGAGGTCTCGTTGTGCACCACGAGCAGGGCGCGGATCTCGCGGCCCTCATCCGCACGCAGGCGCGCCCCGATCCGCGATGGGTCCACGGGACGGCGCCAATCTCCCTCGATCACCTCGACATCGAGACCGAGCCGCCCGGCCACGACGGCCCATTTGGCGGCGAAGAAGCCGTTGTCCCACACGAGGACCCGATCGCCGCGCTCGAGGGTGTTCACGAGCGCCGCCTCCCAGCAGCCGGTGGCCGAAGATGGGAAGATGAACACGTGTGCGGCCCCGCCGAATACGTTGCGAAGCCCCTCGAGGATGTCGCGCACCATGGCGCCGAACTCGGGCCCGCGATGATCGATGACGGGGCGGTCCATGGCGCGCAGGATGCGATCCGGCACGTTGGTGGGCCCGGGCAGCTGGAGAAAATGACGTCCGCTTCGGTGCGGCACGGTTCCCCCCGGTGGCGGGTTGCTCGCGTGAGCGCCTAATCTCTCACGTGCGGCGGGGCGCGCAACGTCGCGTCGATTCTCGGCCGCGACGCGGCCGACGAAGGGAGAGCACGATCGGAACACGAGCGGCTGGCCACCCTGCGGGATTGGAGCCCCGTCTCCGGCGGGCGCTGCGCGGCGAGGTGCGCTTCGACCGCTTCACGCGCGGCCTGTACGCGACCGATGCTTCGATCTACGAGGTCGAGCCGCTGGCGGTGGCGTTCCCCCGCTCGTCCGACGACGTGGTGCGCGCGATCGAGATCGCCGGCGAGCACGGAGTGCCGGTCATCCCCCGCGGGGCCGGCACTTCGATGAGCGGGCAGTCGATCGGACGCGGCCTGGTGCTCGACACGAGCCGCCACCTCGACGCGGTGCTCGACTTCGACCCCGCGGGGCGCCGCATCGTGGTGCAGCCCGGTCTGGTGCTCGACCGGCTCAACGCGTACCTGCGTCCGCACGGACTCCACTTTCCCATCGACGTCGCCACCTCCAGCAGGGCCACGATCGGAGGGATGGCAGGCAACAACAGCGCCGGGGCGCGGTCGATCCGTTTCGGCCACACGGTCGAGCACGTGACCGGGGTCGAGGCCGTCCTGGCGAACGGACGGCGCGCCTGGTTCGGCCCCGATCCAGGCCGTCCCTCCGCATCCCGTGGGACCCGCTGGGCGCCGGCCGCGGGGCCGCCGCCCGCCGCGCTCGGACGGGCCCTCCACGCGCTTTACCAGCAGGAGGCCGACGAGCTGGCCCGTCGGATTCCGGCGGTGCCGCGATACGTGGCCGGCTACGCGTTGCACCGGTTGGGCCGCCCGGAGCCCCGGCTGTCGGACATCCTGATCGGCTCGGAGGGGACGCTCGCCTTTTTCACCGCGCTCGAGCTCGATCTGCAGCCGATTCCCCGGGCGCGCACCCTCGCAGTCTGTCGTTTCCGCGGGGTGCGCGATGCGCTGGCCTCGGTGCCGGCCATCGTATCCCTGCGGCCGACCGCGGTCGAGCTGGTCGATCGGACGCTCCTCGATTTGG
>JBFIOX010000144.1:0-6754 GCA_041610455.1 Gemmatimonadota bacterium | reverse complement strand
TCGTCGAGGGTCTCTCCCGGCATGAACCGGCGCACCGCGCGCTGCACGAAGCGCCGTCTGGGAAGCCGGGTTGCGAGCCGGGGGTTGGTGGAGGCCCAGAGCAGCGTTCGTCGCACCGGATTCATGCGGCTATCTTGCGGCGCGCGAGGGCCCTCGTCCACGCCGGCCGCGGACCCCCCCACAGGCGGAACGTCCGGAGAGGATCCCAGTGCGCGCAGCGCTCCTCGAACGACAGGCTCCGATCGAGACCGCGCCCCTGGCCATCGTGGAGCTGCCCGACCCCGAGCCGGGACCCGGCGAGATCCGCGTTCGGGTGCGGGCCTGCGCCATCTGCCGCACCGACCTGCACGTCGTGGAAGGCGACCTGGCCGCCGCGCGCCTCCCCGTCGTGCCCGGTCATCAAGCCGTCGGCGTGGTGGACGCCCTCGGGGAGGGGTGTCGTCGCCACCGGTCCGGCGATCGGGTGGGCATCGCCTGGCTGCGCGGCACCTGCGGCACGTGCTCGTTCTGCGATGGCGGGCGGGAGAACCTGTGCGATGCCTCTCGCTACACGGGCTATCACGAGCACGGCGGATACGCGGGGGCCGCGCTGGTGCGCGAAGACTTCGCCTACCCGGTGCCGGCGCGCTTCTCGGATCTCGAGGCCGCGCCGCTGCTGTGCGCCGGGATCATCGGCTACCGCGCCCTCGCGCGGGCCGACGTCCCGACGGGCGGTCGCGTCGTCCTGTACGGATTCGGCTCGTCCGCGCACGTCGTGCTCCAGATCGCGCGGCACCGGGGGCACGAAGTGTACGTCGTGACCCGCGGAGCCGGACACCAAGCCCTGGCCCGCGAGATGGGCGCCGACTGGGTCGGTGGCCCCGGCGAGAGTCCCCCGCGCAAGGCGCACTCGGCCATCGTCTTCGCTCCGGCGGGCGAGATCGTCCCCCAGGCGCTCGAGGCGGTGGACAAGGCGGGCACGGTCGCCCTGGCGGGCATCCACATGAGCGCCATCCCGAGCCTCGACTACGAGCGCCACCTGTTCCACGAGAAGCGGCTGGTGAGCGTCGAGGCCAACACCCGCCACGATGGGTCCGCGCTGCTCCGCGTGGCGGCCGAAGTGCCGATCCGCCCGCACACGACGTCCTTCGGGCTCGACCAGGCCAACGAGGCGCTGCTCGCGCTGAAGCGCGACGCGATCGACGGGTCGGGGGTGCTGCTGATCCGCACGTGATCGCCCGCGCCCGGAGGCGGCAGGGGCACGGCGGGGAAGGGGGTGAGGACGCCCGGCGGGGCCCGTCCGCTCGCACGAGCGGGCCCCGGCCCGGACGACCAGGAAGAGACTACATTCGGACGCCGGACTCTCCCGTCGCCGACACCTCGAGACCGATCCACATGCCCGTCACCGCGTGCGCGGGAACGAGGCAGACGAGCGCGTAGCTGCCCGCCGTGCCGGCCGTGAACGAGAAGGTCGCGGTGCCGCCGTTGGGCGAGGTCGACTCCGTCATCGAGGTCGCGTTAGGCGAGGTGGCCCCCTCGAACGCCGGGGTGGGGCTGCTGAACGTGGCCGGCCAGGGATTGGCGGGACGCATGACGGCCACGCTGTGGAAGTTGGCCGGATCCTGGTTGCGGAGGTTCACGGTCACCCGGAAGCCCTGCGGGACCACCACCGTCGCCGCGCCGTTCGCGTGACCGTTGAAGTTCCAGCGGTTGTTGGCGTCGGTCTGTCCCGCGACCAGGTTGATCGTGACCGTGCGCGCGCTCTGATCGACGGTCACCCAGTCGGCCATGGCGGGCGCGGCGGCCGGGGCCGGCGCGGTGGCCGGAGCCGTCGCGGGAGCCGGAGCCGGGGCCGGGGCGGCACCCATGTCGCCGCCCTCGGCGGCGTCACCGCCCCCGCACGCGACGATCGAGAAAGAAAACAGTGCTGCACAAGCGGTGCTCGTGAGTCGCTTCATAACGTCGTTCCACTCCGTATGCTCGGGATGAGATGCGAACCCCGCCGATGGCGGTCGTGTTTCGGTCGCTCGGTCCGCCCTGCGGAAAAGTCGCGTGAATATACAGCTTCGGGAGTCGTCCGAAACATCCGGCCGGGAACCCGCCCCGCGTCCGACTCGCGCGTGGCGCTGGCGCAACCGTCCACGCTTCCCCATACTCATGGCGCCTCGCGGCTAGGGCCGATCGCCCCGGCTCGCACCCCCGATGATCGATGGGGATTCCGTGCGAGTCTCTCTGGCGACGGCGGCACTCTCCCGCGGCGAGGAACCCCGGCAGCGATGGGCCTCCGTAACGTGGATCTATGAGTCCGCCAGACGCCCGTTCCGTGGCCGGGGAGGCCAGATCTGCACGTCGGGTCCCCGCGCACTTCGCGCGCGGCGGGCCACGAAGCCGTGCGTAACACCGAAGAGCGATGCATTGACGAACGAGAAAAGCGAAGGACCCGGCCAGGAACAGGGATCGGGAGGCGGCCCCCCGCGAGGGAAGCGCCGCGGAGGGTCGGGGCGGTCGCGCCGCCGCCGCGGCAGAGGCCGGCGTTCCAGGCCCAACAACGGGTCGGATCAGGGCGGCGGGCAGCAGCAGACCCAGACCGAAGTGCTCGAGGGACCCAAGGACGCCTATCTGGGTCTGCTCGAGCGGTTGGGCAACGGCGCGGGCTTCATCCGCCGCAAGCACGCCGGCTATACGCCGAGCGACGAGGACATCTACGTCAGCCCCAAGATCGTGGGCCGATACGACCTGCGCACGGGTGACGAGATCTGCGGACAGGCGGGGAGCCCTCCACGTCCCGGCAAGAGCCCGCCCCTGCGGCACCTCCACACGGTCAACGGCTTTCCGCCCGAGCAGCTCGGCGAGCGCCCCAAGTTCGCGCGGCTGAGCGCCCAACATCCCGATCGGCAGCTCAAGCTCGAATGCGGGCTCGAGCGTCTCGGGCAGCCCGATTACACCAACCGCATCATCGATCTCATCTGCCCGCTCGGCACGGGCCAGCGCGCGCTCATCGTGGCCCCGGCCAAGGCCGGCAAGACGATGGTCCTGCAGGCGATCGCGGAGGGCATTTCCAAGAACCACCCCGACTGCAAGATCCTCATCCTCCTCGTGGACGAGCGCCCCGAGGAGGTGACGGAGATGGAATCGATCGGCTTGGGCGAGGTGACGGCCTCGAGTTTCGACTTCCCCGCCGAGAGGCACGTCCAGGTGGCCGAGATGACGCTCGAGCGCGCGCGGCGCATGGCCGAGATGGGGCAGGACGTCGTGCTGATCCTCGACTCCATCACGCGACTCGCGCGAGCCTACAACACCACCGAGGAGGGAAGCGGCCGTACGCTCACGGGCGGGATCGACGCGAACTCCCTCGAGAAGCCCAAGCGGTTCTTCGGCAGCGCGCGCAACGTCGACCCGTCCCTGGGCGGCGGCTCGCTCACCATCATCGCGACCGCGCTGGTCGATACGGGCTCCCGCATGGATCAGGTGATCTTCGAGGAGTTCAAGGGGACGGGGAACAGCGAGCTCGTGCTGAGCCGGGAGCTCTCGGATCGGCGCATCTTCCCCGCCATCGATCTCAACGCGAGCGCGACACGGCGCGAGGAGCTCCTGCTCGACGAAGATGCGTTGCTCGTCTCGCAGGCCATGCGGCGTGAGCTGAGCAGCTATCCGCCGGTCGAGGCCATGAACGAGGTGTTGGGGCTCATGCGCCAGACCGAGTCGAACGCCGAGCTGGTGTCGAAGCTGCGCAAGCGCATCTGAGTCGACGTGACCTGCGGGCCTGCGGGCTCGCGGGTGGGACGCTTCATCCGCCGCGCCGCGGGGCTCACTCCGGGTCCGGCGCCCCCCGCTCTTCCTCGGCTTCCTCGGCCGCTTCGCGCGCCCGCGCCTTCTCGCGCTTGGCGAAGTGGATGATCTCGTACGCCGAGGCCTGCAGCAGCCCCAGCTCACGGCGGTCGATGTCGGCCCGCTGAAACAGCGAGCGAAAGCTCCGCATCTTGGGCACCGGGTCGATCCCCCGGAACAGCCCGATCTCCTCCATGGCCGCCTGCCAGGTGGCGAAGAAGGTCTCCAGCTCCTCGTGCGTGGCGGGGGGTGACTGGCGCCGCTTCTTGTAGGACAGGTCCGGCCTCGCGCCCGCGTCGTCTCCCACCGCCGCCTTGCGGAACTCGTAGAAGATCACCAGGGCCGCGTGCGCGAGATTCATGGAGGAGTGGTCGGGGTTGGTGGGGATGCAGACCAGCCCGTGGCACAGGTCGAGCGCCTCGTTCGAGAGACCGCGGTCCTCGCGCCCGAGCAGGATGGCCACGGGCTCGTGGCGCGCGATCAGCTCGCCCGCCGCCTCTTCGGGCGTCCACCAATCCTGGCGGCTCGAGCGGCGCCGCGCCGTGGAGCCGAGCACGTAGCTCACGTCGGCCAGGGCCTCGGGCAGCTCGTCGAGCAGCTCGACGCGCTCCACCACGTCCTCCGTGTCGTGCGCGATGCCGAGCGCCCGCCAGGCGTCGAACTCGGCCGGCCGAACCAGCCGCAGGCGCGACAACCCCATGTTCTTCATAGCGCGGATGAGGAGCGCGATGTTGACGAGATCTTGCGGCTCGTGGAGCACGACCACGATGTGGTCGAGCGGTCCCGCCTCCCGCGTCACTGCCTGGGTAGCCCCTCCGGCTCCGAGCCCTTCCACTTCTTGCCGCGACGCGGGCGGAGCGCCGGATAGCCGGTCTCGCCGCACGCCGGACAGGTCTCCACGTAGGCTCCGATCGCGGCGCCGCACACCGCGCAGTGGGCGCCACCCTCGCCCGGCTCGTACGACAGCGGGTGCCCGCACTTCTGACACGTCTGGTCGGCGAGCCCCACGGCCTCTCCGCACTCCGGGCAGTCCATTCGCTTCTCGATGGGACCCTCCTCTCACGTGCGCGTCACGGGGCGCGCCGGCGGCCCGCCGGCGCGACGAACCCTCGTGGAGCGCGCGCTCGGCGCGGCCTGTACCTTGGGCGCGGCCACGGGTCGACGCTCGGTCGCTCACAAGCTACTGCGGAGACAGGCATGGGGCAGGATCGATTGGACGGGATCGATCTGCCGGGTGCTCCCACCTACACCCGGCTGGGCCCGGCCGTGTGGATCTCCGGCGCGGTCATGGTCGTGGTCGGGCTGGTGACCTCGGTCCTCATGCTGCGGGACTTCGAGTCCACCAGCTACCTGTACCTGGCCTTCTACTCGATCCCGGCCAACACCGCCATCTCGGTCTTCCCGCACGAGCCCGTGCTCATCTACTTCGGAAAAGTCGCCGATCTGTGGCTGAGCGCCTTCTGGGCCACGCTCGGTACCATCGTGGCCGGCATCCTCGACCACATGGTCTTCGTGCCCATCCTCAACCTGCAGAGCATCCAGGCCTACAAGGAGAAGCGCTTCTACCGGAGGGCCCTCGGGTACTTCATGCGTTGGCCGTTCGCGACCATCGTGGTGACGGGCTTCACCCCCATCCCCTTCTTCCCCTTCAAGTTCCTCTGCTTCTCGATCGGCTACCCCATGTGGAAGTACGTGACGGCGCTGGTGGTCGCGCGTTTTCCACGCTATTACCTTCTCGCGCTGATCGGGGCGACCTTTCCGATCCCGAACTGGATCCTCATCGCGAGCGTGGTCGTGATCTTCAGCCTGTACGCGGTGAAGGCCGTGCCGGAGGTGCTCAAGCGGTGGCGTGCGCGCCGCGGGCGGGATCGTCTCGACGTGGAAGGGCCATGAACGGGGGTGGGGATGCCGAACATTTCCGGGGCGATGGCCGCGCGCATGCTGGCGCGAGGCATCCGGAACAAGCTCGAGAACAAGCCGCTGTCGGTCTCGTTCGAGATCACGCACGCCTGCACCGCTAATTGCTGGCACTGCAACTGGGGCGGGCCGATCAAGGAAGAGCGGCTCGACGCGGCGGCGTACGCGGCCATCTGCGACGAGCTGCGGCCGGTGGTGTCGCACGCCTCCGGCGGGGAGCCGCTGGCCCGCGGCGACGTGTACGAGATCGTCGACGCGATGACGCACAAGGGCGGGCTGCCCTGGATGATCGTGGTGACGAACTCGTCCCAGCTCACGCCCGAGCGCTTCTTCAAGCTCAAGCAGTGCGGGATGCACCAGCTCTCGACCTCGCTCGACTTTCCCGATGAGCGGCACGACGAGTTCCGGCGCATCCCGGGGCTGTTCGCGCGCATGGCCGAGGTCGTGCCCGAGATCGCGCGGCGGAGCGAGAAGGACGACATCCTGCTCAACGTCTGCATCACGGCGTGGAACTACAAAGACCTCGGCGACATGGTGCGCGTCGCCAAGGAGTGGGGCGTCCCGATCAACTTCTCGGTCTACACGCACCTGCGCGTGCAGGACCGGACCGGCCTGATCGAGGGCGACGGCCTGGGCGGGCTGGCGGAGAGCATCGAAGAGGTGATCGACCTGCGCAACCAGGGCTACCCCGTCTACACCTCGCCCCGGGTGATGTGGAAGTTCCACCGTTTCCTGACCGAGGGGGGGATCCCCGGCTGCCAGGCCGGCCGGCGGTTCCTGGTCATCAACCCCGACGGCCGGCTCACACCCTGCGCGATGGTGATGGCGTACTTCGACAAGCAGGAGGACATGCTCGAGCACTTCACGAAGCAGAACACCTGCGAGCAGTGCTACATCTCGACGCGCGCCAACACCGAGAAGAACTTCAAGGAGTTCCTGCAGGACAACACCGACGTCCTGAGGAAGATGCTGATGCCCTGGCGGAACTAGTTGTTGGGCGCGCGCCCGACCCGCGCGCCGGGGCGGCCGC
>JBFIOX010000143.1:0-6767 GCA_041610455.1 Gemmatimonadota bacterium | reverse complement strand
CGCCGGTCTGCGTCCTCGACGTGCGGGTCCCGAGCCGCCGGTCGGCACGCTTCGCCGACGCCGGCGCAGGTCCACCGAAGGTCCACCGTGCTGGGGCTCCCTCGGCACCGACACCGGCCTACGAGAGCCAGCCGCTGCCACAACCCGACAGGAGCAGGCTGAGCGCCAGGGCGAGGCCCGTGAGCGCGAGCCTGCTGCGATCGGACAAGATGGCCATATCCTCCACGTCGTTCCCTTCCCGTCGCGCATCCATTGTCACATCTCCTACTCGATCATGGCGCGAGCGTCCGACCGTCACCCCGCGCCTCCCCCGCACTTCCTTACGTAATCGCGGCCACCATCGGTTCACCGGCGTTGAGCGGAGCGCGCGCAGGGCGTAGCGTGGGGATCGGAGGTCGTGGTCCACCGGGGGCCACGCCGCGTTTGGCAGGGGGGTCCGCCTGAGCCGCGAAGATCCGACGACAGGGGCGAACGGGGAGGCCACGCCCTCGCACCCGTCCGACACGCCCGCCGGCGCGCCGCCGTCAGGCGGCCCGGCGGCCGGATCATCGGCGGGCGGCGATATGGCGCCGGAGACCGACCCGCGCATCCCCGGGCTGCTCGAGGCGGCGCGCGGCGGCGATCCGAACGCGGTCCGCGAGCTCGTGCCCCTGCTGTACGAAGAGCTGCACTCCATCGCGCGGGCCCAGCGCGCCCGCTGGCGTGGCGACATGACGCTCGACACGACCGCGGTGCTCAACGAGGCCTACGTGAAGATCGCCGGCCAGTCGTCGCCCGAGTGGCGCGACCGGGCCCACTTCATGGCCGTCGCGGCCACCGCCATGCGACAGGTCCTCATCGACCACGCGCGCCGCGGCCGCGCCCAGAAGCGGGGCGGCGGCATGATGGCGGTGACCTTCGAGGACATCGAGCGGGTGCTCGCCTCGAGCGACCCCGCCCCGGACGCCCGGGCCGGCATCGTGCTGCTGCTGGACGATTGTCTGAGCCGGCTGGCGGCGCGCAGCGCGCGGCAGGCCCGGGTGGTGGAGTGCCGCTTCTTCGGCGGCATGACGATCCCCGACACGGCCGAGGCGCTGGGCATCTCGCCCGCCACGGTGAAGCGCGACTGGGCCATGGCCCAGGCCTGGCTGTTCCGCGAGATGAGGGCGGCGGCGGAGGAATAGGCCGTGTCCGGGGCGGAGGATCCGGGCGGTTGGGAGCGCTTGGAGGAGCTGTTCCACCGGGCCGCGGAGCTGCCGCCGGACCGCATCGAAGCCTTCCTCGACGCGGAGTGCGACGGGGACGCCGAGCTGCGGGGGCAAGTGGCGTCGCTGCTCGCCGCGGCCACGGAGGCGGGCGGCTTCTTCGACTCGCTGTCGGAGCGGGTGTTCTCCGGTGGCGAAGGTTCCGACGACGCCGCTTCGGCCCTGAGCCAGCTCTACGATCCGCTCCTCGGCACCGCCGTGGCGCAGTACGAGATCGAGGAACTGCTCGGAAGCGGCGGGATGGGCCGCGTGTACCGGGGCTACGACACGGTCCTGCGACGCCACGTGGCGCTCAAGTTCCTCCCCGTCGCCAGCCGCTTCCCCGAGGCGCGCGCCCGATTCTACGTCGAGGCCCGCGCCGCCGCGGCCATCCGTCACGACAACATCTGCGAGATCCACGAGATCGGCGAGACCGAAGAGGGACAGCCCTACATCGTGATGCCGCTGTACGAGGGACAGACGCTGGCCCAGCGCCTCGAGACGGGCCCGCTTTCCATCGCCGAGGCGCTCGACTGCGGGCTGCAGGCCTGCGCGGGACTGGCACGCGCGCACGAGACCGGCGTGATCCATCGCGACGTGAAGCCGGGCAACCTGTTCCTCACGCGGGACGGGACGGTGAAGGTGCTCGACTTCGGACTCGCCAAGCTCGCCGACGTGACCCTCACGGTGACCGGGCGACCGCTCGGCACGCTGAGCTACGTGTCGCCCGAGCAGGTGCGGGGCGACGGCGTGGACGCCCGCACCGACGTGTGGTCCCTGGGGGTCGTGCTGTACGAGATGCTGAGCGGGAAGCCTCCCTTCCGGGGGGCCAACGCGGCCGCGGTCATCGAGGCGATCCTCAAGCAGCGTGCACGCCCCCTCGCCGAGGTGGTGCCGGAGCTGCCCCGCGCGGTGGCCGAGGCGGTGCACGGGGCCCTGTCCAAGGACCGCAAGCGGCGCACGCGATCGGTGGGAGAGCTCGGGGCGCGGCTGCGCGCGGCGCGCGAGGGGTAGGGCCGACCTACTGGCGCCCCACCCGACCCACCGTAGGTTGAGCCGCGTTCGGGGCAGAAGCGAGAGAGGCATATGATCGGAAGCGCGCGCGGGGACGGCGAGAGAGGCCCGATGACCGGCTGGGGCCGCGGTTGGCTCATCGCGGGGGCCGTGGTGGCGGCGCTCCCCGTTTCCGGGGCGGCCCAGGTGAGCGAGGGTCCGTCGATCTTCTCGCTCCTGCCGGTGGCGGGGCCGGTGCGCATGGGCGCCGAGGGGATGCCCGGCGAGCTCGTCGACTCAGACTACCTGGCGGGCGGCCAGCGCGTGCGGGCCTTCGGGTTCGATGGGGAGGAGGGCGCGCCGGTCACCATCGACGTGATGAGCGAGGCCTTCGACGCCTACGTCTACCTCCTGGGGCCCGACGGCCGCGAGGTGGCCTCGGACGACGACTCCGGCGGGGCCTGCAACGCCCGCATAGAGACGTTTCTCGAGACCGGCGGCAGCTACCGCATCGTGGTGGGCTCCTTCTCGGGCAACACCGGGCCGTTCACCCTCCGCGTCGACAACCGGCGACACCCCGCCGCGACCGGCGACTGCGGCGAGGACTTCTACGGGGTCGAGATGATGGGCGAGCTGCTGGCCCTCGAGCCGCGCGGCACGCTCGGCGTGGGAGAAGAAACGAGCGGCGCGCTGTCGGCCGAGGATGGCCGCATCTCCGATGGAAGCTACGCGGAGGCCTGGTGGGTGAGCGGCGAGCCCGGCACGACGGCCGTGATCGACCTCGTCTCGCGCGCGTTCGACGCGCTCCTCTTCGTGATCGGTCCCGACGAGTCGGACTACGACTCCGACGACGACTCGGGCGGAGCCTGCAACTCGCGGCTCACGATCACGTTCGGCGAGGGGCCGCACCGCGCCGTGGTCAACTCGCTGTCCGCGGACGGATCGGGCCCGTTCACGCTCAAGGTGTCGGCCACCGCGGGCCCGGAGGACACCGGCCCCTGCCCGAGTCCCCCGGCCGACATCATCCGCTAGGTCGCGACGCGCTACCCGCCCCCGACGGCCGTAGCCGTCGCCGGCGCTAGCCGCCGCCCAGCAGCCCCGACGCGATCGAGAACACCGCGACCCCGCTCAGCATCCACAGGATCCAATCGCGTCGCTCGAGCAACAGGTGCGTGGTGAGAATCGCTCCGATGGGCGCCGCGAACGCGTACACCGAGACGAACGTCATCACCATGTCGCGCAGGAACCCGCCCGCCGACACGCTGAACCCGTCCGAGCCGAATCCCACCGCGTCGACCACATCGAGCAGCGTGAAGATGATGGTGAACCAGGCGCCGAGCTGGAGGTAGAGCCGCGCCTCGGCGCGCGCCCGCTTCTTGAGCGGTGCGGACAGGATGCCGAAGATCGGGCGGAGCGCCAGGCTGAGCGGCCCGCCCGGATCGTTGGTGTAGTAGAAGAGCCGGAGCCGATGGTTCCAGCGGTCGAACCCGCGCAGGATGGGCATCGTGGCGAGCGCGTCCCAGCGGGCCCCGAGGTTGGTGATCGCGATGAGGGCGAGCACCGCGATGACGGCCTCGAAGTTGGTCGTCGCCGCCGCGAAGGCGCCGAGCGCCGTGCCCGCGATGAGGAGGACGATGAGGTCGCCCACGAGCCGCGCCCGACCGCCGCGCTTGCCGATCCATTCCGGCACCGGGGGTAGCTCGGCGCCGCGCAGGGGGGGCATGAACTCGAGTGATCGGGGGGGCAGCCCCGTGTCCTCGCGCGCGGCCTGCTCGCCGTTGTACGCCTCGACCATCTTGCGCACGAAGAACAGGTCGGCGAACCACCAGATCGAGCCGCCGCCGCCCGTGAACAGCATCGCGATGCCCGTCCCGATCCGGTCCACGTAGAAGCGGTGTCCGCCGAGGACCCCCGTGGTCAGCCAGAGCAGGTAGGCGACGGAGAGACGCTTGCGCGGGTAGCGGTACAGGTCCTCGAGCACCGCGCGAGAGAAGTCGGCGTCTCGTCTCAGCGTCCGGGCGTGGGCTGCGCTCAGGACCACCTCCGGTCTCGCCGCCGCACCCGCGGCGGGGTGATTCGTCTCGCGTGCGTCGCCCCATCGGGGGAGCCGCGTCACAACCTGCGGGGGGCCCGCGGCGCCGGCCACGGCTCCGCGATCGCTCGGCCGTCTCGCTTCCAGCGTGGATCCGGGCGTTCCGCCATCGACGGCGCCCCGGTCGACCGACGGGATGCGCGCTCGTGCCTTCGGCGCGGAGCGGCACGGTCCCTGCCCCCAACGAGCCCCCGGCCGCGCGTTCCGCGTGACGGATACGTGTGGGGCTCGCGCGCCGTTTCACGCGTGTCGGGCATGTCGGGGTCGAGGAGACGGTCGGGTCGGAGCGGCGGGCGCCGCGCGAACGGCAGGGACGAGAGGGGAGGGGGACGATGGGCCAACCGCTGAGGGCGCTGGTGGAGGAGGAGGCGATCGTGATCCCGATCAGCCGCCACCCGGCATGGCGGAGCCACGAGCCGCTTCCCGCTTGGTCACCCCGACTCGAGCGACGCCCGTCCTCGGTCCGCATCGCCTGGGTGGCCGGGATCTGCTGGGTGCTGGCCGCGCTGATCTGAGCCGGCCCGACGGCCTGCCGCGCCGGCCGCCGTCAGGCGCCACCTCCACCCTTTCGCCGCGGTCCGAGCCCTCCGCTCAGGCCCCCGTCCAGATGACGATGGCGCCGCAGCGCTGCGCGTTCGTGTCGGCGAACTCGCCCGGCAGGTCGCCCATCCCCGAGTAGACTTCCACGCCGGCGATGTCGGACGGCATCATCAACTCGTCCACCCCCCACAGCTCCCCGCCCGCCACCGTGCGCGTGCGGTGCCCGTCCACGTATACGCTGGCTCCGATCAGGCCCTCGGGCCCCTCGTACTTGAGCCGGCGGCAGCGCGATGGCGACCCACGGATGTAAGGGATGGTGCAGCGGGGCCCGATGCACCCGCCGCGCAGGATGTCGACGCGCGGGATGGTGGTCAGCAGATGGCTGACGCGCGACGGGCCGCGCAGTCCGATCTCGCGCCGGGTGAGGTAGTGGCCCAGCCCCAGCTTCTCGTTCCAGTCGCGCCGCTCGTAGAACCCCGACAGCTCGAGCTTGCGCGAGCGCGTGCCCACGATGCGCACATGGATGGGGGCCACCGCGAGCACGGCGGCGGCGAGCTGGATCTCGACCTCGAACGTCTCGCTCGTGGCCAGGTCGAGTTCGGTCTCGTTCTCGCCGTAGGCCAGGTGGCGCACCTTGAGCGTGTGCCGCATGGGGAACAGGTCGTCCAGCCGGAAGCGGCCGGCCTGGTCGGTGATGCTCGTGTAGCCGCGCTCGGTCGTGCCCACGAGCGCGCTGGGCACCGGCTCGCCCGTCTCGCGGTCCACCACCCGGCCCACCACGCGGCCGGTCACCTGCCCCACCGCGTCGGTGGCGAAATCGATGCGCAGCACCACCTGGGGGAACGCCCCGTCTTCGCTCTCGGTCGGCACGCCGAGTCCCCGGTAGGGCGGAATCGCGGCCTGGAGGAAGAGAGGGACGCCCAGCGGCACGCCGCACACCGCGTACGCGCCATCGGCATCGGATGTGGTCTCGGCCGTGCCCCCGTTCCAGCGCGCCAGGATGCGCGCGCCCGGGAGGGGCACCGCGCCCTCGGCGTCCTGCACGAGCCCTCGCAGAGGGGGAGACGGCGCGTTCGGGGGACAAGGGGAGGCTTGCGCGGCGGCGCCCGCGGCGCCGAGGCCCGACGCGCACAAGACCAAGACGACGGAGCGGGACGGCACCCGCGCGCGGGCGCCGGGATTCCGGGAGTACGACATGACGACCTCCGGGCTCCCTGAAAGATGGCCGGCCGGGTCCTTCGATGCGAACGCCCGCCGGGCCACCGCTCGGCTCGTGCCGCTAATCCGCCGCCACGCAACCCCGCGCCGCCGCCGCCTGCTGCGCGTTCCGGGTGCCGGTTCGGCGCTCGAGGCGGAGCGCGGCGAACTCGCCCGGCCTCAGATCGGCCGCGCCTTCGAAGCGCACCGTGCGCCCCGTCGTGGGCTCGCGCCCCGCGCCCTGGACCACCACGCAGCGGGCCCAGCACCCGACCAGGAACCAGCGCGTCTCGCCCGGATTCACGCCGCGGTCGATGATCTGGTCGTCGGGAAGCCCCTCGAGCCGCACCGAGCCCGTCAGCGTGGCGATGGCGAAGCTGGCGCTCGAGGTGACGCGCAGGCCGCAGGTCTGATCGTCGATCATGCGGGGCGGGCTCGCGCCCGTCGCGCAGGCCGCCGCCCCCGCGGCGATGAGAAGCAGGGCGCCGAAGAGGGGGCGCCCGGTCGAGCCCATCGGTCCCATGTGCGTCATGCGTCCGTCTCCCGTCGCGCCGGGCCGGGCCGCGGCGGCCCGACGTGCGTCACGGGAATCTGCGCGGTGCCGGGCCGTCGGGCACGAGACGGCCGATGTGCTTGCGGGCGCGCGCGAGGCCGCGGTCGGCCACATCGACGACGGGCGACAGCCGCGCCGCCCGGAGCGCCCGGCCCACGCGTCGCGTGCG
>JBFIOX010000142.1:0-6774 GCA_041610455.1 Gemmatimonadota bacterium | reverse complement strand
TTCAGATCGTCGCCGGCCTGGGGGCCGTACTCGGCGAACAGCGGCCGCAGGTCGCGCGCGCGCGCGATGGGGAAGAAGATGTCCCCGCCGACCACCTGCCGCTGCATGGGGTGCAGCCGGAACTCGAACATGGTGACGACACCGAAGTTGCCCCCGCCGCCGCGCACGGCCCAGAAGAGATCGGGGTTCTCGTCGGCGCTGGCCCGACGGACCTGGCCGTCGGCCGTCACCACGTCGACCGCCGTGAGGTTGTCGATCGAGAGGCCGTAGCGGCGGGCCACCCGGCCGAACCCGCCACCCAGGACGAGACCGCCCACACCCGTGTGCGACACGGTGCCGAGCGGCGTGACCAGGCCGTGCGCCATGGTCTCGTGGTCCACCTGGCCCAGCAGCGAGCCGCCCGACACCCAGGCCCGGCGGGCCTTGGCGTCGACGCGCGTCGAGCGGAAAGCCGAGAGGTCGATCAACATGCCCCGGTCGCACGTCGATTTCCCCGAGATGCTGTGACCGCCGCACTTCACCGCGAGCAGCAGACCCCCGTTGTCGCGGGCGAAGTCGACCGAGGTCCGCACGTCGGCCGTTCCGGTGGGTTGCACGATGAGCGCCGGATACTTGTCGAACGAGGGGTTGAGGATCCGCCGCGCGTCGTCGTAGCCCTCGTCGTCCGCCAAGAGGAGTCGGCCGCGCAGACGGGCCGCGAGCTCCGCGATGTCACTCCCCTTGAGCGTGACGCTGGCCCCATCACCCGTGACCGCGGGCACATCGGGTGGGTCCTGCGGCACCACGCGATACAGCGCCGACAGCGATCGTCGGGTGGGGATGGAGACGGCGGCCGCCGCCGCCAACGAAGACCGGACGAAGGTGCGTCGCTTCATGGGTTCCTCCGAGGGGCTTTCCGAAGCTGCATCGCGAGCGGCGCTCCCGCGCCCGCGGGCGGGAGCGCCGACGGACTCAGGCCATGCCGTAGTAATGCATCGTGTTCACGGGCTTGCCCTGCAACTTGAGATAGTAGAAGAGCTGTCCCTTGTGGTTGTTCAGATGCCCGACCATGCCGAGTAGCTGGTTTCCGAGAGGCGTCGGCCGGGGGTCCCACGGCGCGGCCGTGGGCTCGTCCATGCGATCGGCCACCCGATCGATCATCTCGAAGGCCAGCTTCTTGTCTGCCGCGAGCGCCTCACGCGCTGCCGCGACGCTGTCGATCGTCGGGAGGGCTTCGGCGGGCGGAATCATCTGGTCCGGTGGCATGTCGTTCGGATCCACGCCCTCGGGCAGCCCCCAGTCGCCGGTGACGAACCCGCGGCAGGCCGCGCCGCACGCCTCCGTGAGATGCTTGAGGAGCTGTCCCATCGTCATCCAGTTCGATCCGCTGGAGGGCTTCCAGTCGAGGTCGTCCTCGTCCACCATCCCCATCAACCCTTCGGTCGCCTGGTAGGCCGCCTCGGCCTGCGACTTCAACATTTCCGTCCAGTTCATCTCGACTCTCCGGCAAGCACTCCGTGGTAGGCGCGCGCCGCCCGCGCGCGCGCCTCGGCGCGCACGGGAGGGGCCGACCGCCCCGAATGTCGCGGCTCAGAATAGAGCGTGTATCTTCAGCATCGAAAGACCCCGGCGCGTGCACGCCCCCGGCCCCGAGACTGGCCGCCTTGCCCTGAAACCGGGAGGCCCCGAGCCTGCGACGCGCGGCAGCTACCGGCCAGCGAAGCAAGAGAGCGGATGCCCAATGGAAGCCTCCGATCCCACTCGCATCCAGCTGCTCGCCACGCGGCTCAGAGCGTGGCTGTCGGGCACGCAGCGCATCCCCGGGTATCTCGACTTCGTCCGTTGGGCCTCCATCGCATCGAGCCTGGGGCTCGGCTGGTGGTGGTTCCTGCGTCGTGATCCGCTCTGGATCCAGCTCCTCGCCGTCCCCTGGCTCGGGGCGACGGTCCTGCCCCAGTTCGGCCTGTGGCTCCTTTCGAGCACGCTGCGCGACCTGCTCGCGCTCCCGGATCGTCTGCTCGCCATCAAGGAAGGCCTCGTGGCGCAGGGGAAGGACTTGCTGCCCGCGACGCGTCGGCTCGACGCGGCGACCGCTTCCGAGCGCGGGCTCCTGGGCAGGCTGCGAGAGGCGTACGCGTTGCACGGCGAGCTGAGCCAGCTCGTCGCCACACGCGCCATCCTGCACCGCTTCACGGGTCCGTTCATGGTGCTGGCCGGACCGGTGTCGCTCGCGCTGAACCTGTCGATCATCCTCATCGCCTTGGTGCAGCTCCTCTTCATCCTGGCTTGAGCGGGCATCGACGCTTCTCGCACGGGCCCTGGCCGCCGGCCGCGAACGGCTTCATCGAGGGCGAAGGGGTCCACCGCGAACGCGCGCCTCACCCCATTCGGTCGACGTGCTCATCCTCACTCGTAGCGTTCGCGAAACCTCTTCCTGTCGACTTCATCATCATCACCTATGGCGTTTACGAATTCATGCGATACAATGGGCCGAAGTTTTTTTGCTCGTGACTTCGCGCGCTCGATTCGAGCGAGGTCGAAGAGGGTGGATCGCGATTGATCTCGCCCGCGCGAGGACGACCCGACATGTGACGCGGGGAGTGCGAGAGGGGTCCTAACGAAGCGACGACCCTGGTCCACGCTAGTGAGGCGCGGGCTGCGCCTCGGGAGGAATCGGTGGCCGATCTCACGACGCAATCGCACGTCGACCTCGCGCCGGTCGAGACGGTGGCGGACTCGGACGGACGACGCCGAGTGGTCACGACCGAGCGCATCGAGGCCGGGGAGGTCATCGTACCGCTCCTGGGGACGCTGTGCTCGCGCCCGACGCGGTACAGCATCCAGGTCGGAGAGCGGGCCCACCTGGACGACATCCCGGTCGTCGAGGCCACCAACCACGCCTGTGAGCCCACCGCCTTCATCGATTTTGCCGAGGAGGGGCGCGTCTACGTCCGAGCGTTGCGCGATCTCGGGGTCGGGGAGGAAGTGACCATCGACTACTGCGCCACCGAAGAGGACATGACCTCGCCCTTTCGGTGCGATTGCGGCTCGAGCGCCTGCTACGGCCTGATCCGCGGGTTTCGCTTCCTCAGACCGGCGCAGCGCAAGAAGATCGATGGGCTGTTGAGCCCGTTCCTGCGGGACAAGTACCGGCGCTGACCGTCCCGCGGGGACCTGGGCTCCCGCCCCGCGCTCGACGCCTGGCCGGGCGAAGCGATCGCGCCCGCACGGCGCGGACCCCGCTCGGCGGGAGGGACACGCTCGGGGCGTTGCTCCATGTCGAGCGACCCGCGTAGGTTTGGAGATTGGCGTCCGACCTCCACTGCGTGTCCACGGGCACCTCCGCGGTCGCGCACGGTCTCCTCGCAAGAGCGTTGGTGCAGTCGAAAGGATGGCCCCGTGCGCAAGCTGCGCGTAGGGATCGTGGACCTCGTGGCCAAAGGCCCCACGCGGTCGCTGTACGCGAAGGTGATGCACGCGAACCTGGCGAGCATCATGCCGCAAACCGTGGCCGTCTGGTGCGAGGAGGCCGGGCACCAAGTCAGCTTCGTCTGCTATACGGGCCTCGAGAACCTGGTCGAGGAGCTGCCCGACGACATCGACCTGCTCTTCGTGGGCGCGTTCTCGCAAGGGGCGCAACTCGCCTACGCCATCAGCGAGTTGTTCCGCCGGCGCGGCGCCGTGACGTGTATCGGCGGTCCGCACGCCCGCTGCTATCCGGAGGATTCCCAGAAGTACTTCGACTACGTCCTCGGCTTCACCGACAAGACGGTGCTGGCCGAGGTGTTGGACGACTGCCGGCCGCACCGCCCGCTCGGTCGATTTCGTTCCGCCCCCATCCAGCCGCTCTCGTTACCCGGCGTCCGCGCGCGCTGGAAGTACATCGAGCCGACGCTCGACAAGTCTCCGCTGCTCAAGATCGTGCCAATGTTGGGCAGCCTCGGCTGCCCGTACACGTGCAGCTTCTGCATCGATTCGGTGGTCGATTACCAGCCGCTCGACTTCGAGGAGATGCGGGACGACCTGCGTTTCCTGAAGGGCAAGCTCGCGAAGCCCGTGGTCGGGTGGCACGATCCGAACTTCGGCGTCCGATTCGACGATTGCCTGGGGGCGATCGAGGAGGCCGTGCCCCCGGGAAGCATCGAGTTCATCGCGGAGAGCAGCCTGTCGCTGCTCTCCGAGCCACGGTTGCGGCGGCTGGCCCAGAACGGGTTCCGGGCGATCCTGCCGGGAGTCGAATCCTGGTACATGCTGGGGAACAAATCGAAGTCGCGGAACAAGCGCGGGATCGAGAAAGTCCGACAGATCTCGGCGCACGCGAACATGATCACGCGCTACATCCCGTACCTGCAGACCAACTTCGTCCTCGGTCTCGACTGTGACAACGGACCCGAGCCGTTCGAGCTCACGAAGCAGTTCATCGATGCGTCGCCCGCCGCCTTTCCCGGTTACTCCCTCCTCACCTCGTTCGGGCAGGCGGCGCCGCTCAATCTGGAATACCAGGAGGAAGGGCGGGTGCTGGGCTTCCCCTTCCACTTCCTGAACAACCACCACGCCATGAACCTGAAGCCCAAGAACTACGAGTGGATCGAGTTCTACGACCACGTGATCGATCTCACCAAGTACAGCTTCTCGAAGCGTGCCATCTGGAGGCGGCTGAAAGCGAATCGGGGCGGCTTCCCGAGGCTCATGAACCTGGTGCGCGCCATCTCCTCCGAGGGTCGCGGGCGCATCGAGTACTACACCGAGGTGCGGAACCGGCTGGCGGCCGATAGCGGTTTCCGTGACTACTTCGAAGGCGAGTCGACGGTCCTTCCCCAGTTCTACGTCGACCGCGTGCGGCGCGACCTCGGCCCCCTGTGGGACTTCCTGCCGGCCGGGGCGCTGGAGCACGATCCCTACGCCTACCTCCGTAGCACCGGCGTGCGCGTGGCCGAGGCGGGGGCGGAGGCCCTCGCCTAGCCGACCCAACCGCGTCGGGCCCCACCAGGCGGTGATCCGACCCGTCGCCGGGAGCCGGATCGAGAACATCCGGTCCGGCGCCGCAGCGCCGGACCGACCTTCGGTGTCGTATCTTCGACGGCGGCCGGCCCGGTCGCGGGGGCCTTCTCCCTGGAATCTGCGAGAGATGTCATGAACACGGTGCGCGTGGCGTTGTCGTGGTGCGGGCTGGTCCTGTTCGGCGCGGTGGCGGCCGGCGCTCAGGAGCTCGACGAGGTCTGTCCGAACTCGAAAGACACGGGCGCGCTCACGGGGATCGTGCTGGACGCCGACGGCGAGATGGCGCTCCCCGGCGCCACGGTGCGCGCGACGTGGGAGCTGGCGGGAAAACGAGGGCGGGCCGAGGTGCAATCCGCGCTCGACGGGAGCTTCACGATGTGCTACCTGCCGCTCGGAACCCCCCTGGCCGTGCAGGCGCGGCTCGGGACGATGGAGGGGGCGGCCATGCCGCTCACGCTGGTCGAGCCGGTCACGCGGCACGACGTCGGCTTCGCGATGATCGCGGCGACGTCGGGCGCCGCGACGGGAGCCGACCGCATCTGGGCGTGCATCGGCACCCCCGACTCGCAGCTCCGGGTTCAGCTGGGCGGCCTCGTGCGCTGCGATCCGCAATGGCCCCAGCTCGAGCGCTGCCCCAAGGAGGAGCTCGGCCGCGTGTCCGCGTCCATCACCACCCAGCGCCGCGGCGTCATGCGCGAGCTGGTCGATATGCTCATCGACGAGGCCAAGCGCCTCGGCGCCAACGCCCTCATCAACGTGAGCGGCGAGCGCGGGTCGATGAGCGCCATGGCAGTGAAGATCGAGGTGGATCCCGCCACCTGTTGAGTGGGAGGTCTCGAGATGCCACGACGGATCCGAAGAATCGGTCGGTTCGGTACTGCGCTCCTGTTCGCCGTGTTCGGACTCGTGGCTACGGGGTCGGAGGCGCGCGCCCAAGGCGTCACGACCGCGGGGGTGTCGGGCCGTGTGATCGACCCGTCGGGCGCGCCCATCGCGGGGGCGAGGATCGAGCTGCGACGGGATGACACGGGGGCCGTCTACACGTCCGTGTCCGATGAGTCCGGACGCTTCCACTTCTCCAACTTGCGGCCGGGCGGTCCCTATAGCCTCGAAGCCTCGCGAATCGGGCTCCAGACGGTCAGCCGCGGTGGACTCGAGCTCAGCATCGGGCAGCGTCTGACCCTCGACGTCCAGTTGGGCGAGGCGGCGGTGCCCTTGCCGGAGCTCGCCATCCGGGTCGAGACCGATCCCGAGTTCGATCCCTCGCGCATGGGACCCGTGACGGTGGTGGATCAGCGGACGCTGGAGGCGCTGCCCACCATATCGCGCGACTTCACCGAGTTCGCGCAGCTCTCGCCGCTGGTCGTGGTGGACGAGGACGGGGTCTCGGTGGCCGGGTCGAACCTGCGCTTCAACAACATCCAGATCGACGGCGCTCTGAACCAGGACGTGTTCGGCTTGTCACCGAGCGGCGTGGCGGGGGGCCGGGCCCGCGGTCGCGTCATTCCGCTCTCGGCGATCGAAGAGCTCCAGGTGCTCATCGCCCCCTACGACGTGCGCCAGTCGGGATTCACGGGAGGCGTCCTCAACGCCGTGACCCGGTCGGGCACCAACGAGTTCGACGCCGCCGCCTTCGGCTTCGTGCGGGACGAGGCGCTGGTCGGCGACGCCGTCATCGGGGGCGTGCCGCGCACGCCCGGCGAGCTCGACAACCTTTTCGTGGGATTCGACGTGGGCGGCCCCATCGTCCGCGATCGGGCCCACTTCTTCGTGGCGGGAGAGCTGGAGCGGCGG
>JBFIOX010000141.1:0-6829 GCA_041610455.1 Gemmatimonadota bacterium | reverse complement strand
CTGGCCGACGAAACGAGCCTGGTGATCGGGATCGAGTGCTTCGATCCGGATCCCTCGGAGATCGTCTCCTAGTCGATCGCCCGCGACCCCGAGCTGCGCAGCGAGGACCACGTCAAGCTGGTGCTCGATCCTTTCCTTGACGGGCGCTCGGGATACGTGTTCGCGGTCAACCCTCGGGGCGCGCGCTTCGATGCCCTGGTGGCGGAGCGGGGCGAAGGCGAGGACGAGCGCTGGGACGGGATCTGGGAGGCGGTGACGTCCCGGGACGAGCGGGGCTGGTCGGTCGAGGTCCGGATCCCCATCCGCAGTCTCACCTTCCGGGGCGGCCTCACCGAGTGGGGCTTCAACGTCGAGCGCCGCGTCGAACGCCTGCAGGAGGTGAGCCGCTGGGCCAGCCCCATCCGGGACGCGGCCGTCACGCAGACCAGCCGGGCGGGGCGCCTCACGGGCCTGCCGCGCTTCGACACGGGCGTCGGCCTGACGCTCGAGCCGTCGCTCGTGGGCGGATTCGAGAAGCCCGCGCCGGGCGCCTCCCGGGACGGCACCTTCGAGCCCAGCCTCGATCTGGCCCAGCGGATCGGGTCCAACATCACCCTCGTCGGCACGGCCAACACGGATTTCGCCGAGACCGAGGTCGACACCCGCCAGACCAACCTGACCCGCTTCTCGCTCTTCTTCCCCGAGAAGCGGGGCTTCTTCCTCGGGAACGCGGACATCTTCGACTTCGGGATCGGGCTGCGCACCGGCTTCCGGCAGCCCGACATCGTGCCGTTCTTCACGCGCCGCATCGGGCTGCTGGAGGGCGAGGAGGTGCCGCTTCGCGTCGGGGGCAAGCTGAGCGGGCGCGTCGGGGGTGCCAACTTCGGCGGGCTCGTGACGCGCACCGGATCGGTGGACGGCCTGGTCGAGGGAACGACGGTAGGCGCGCTCCGCCTGCAACAGAACGTCCTCGACGAATCGACGGCGGGGATCATCGCCACCTTCGGCGACCCGCAGGGCACGCCCGACAGCTATCTGCTGGGCGCCGATTTCACGTTCCAGACCTCACGACTGGGCGGGGACAAGAACTTCCTCGTCGGCGTGTGGGGGTTGGTCACCGACCGTCGCGGCCTCGCCGGCGATCGCACGGCCTTCGGCGGCAAGATCGACTACCCCAACGACACCTGGGACCTGGCCCTCACCTACCAGCGGATCGGAGACGGCTTCGACCCCTCGCTGGGGTTCGTGCCGCGCCGCGGCATCCACAACATCGCGGGTCGCGCCACGTGGGTGGTGCGCCCCGACTGGCCCTGGCTGCGCCTCATCCGCAACGAGCTCTTCCCCACGCTGGTGCTCGACCTGGACGGGGTGTGGGAGAGCTACCGCGTGTTCACCGCTCCGCTCAACTGGCAGTTCGAGAGCGGCGATCGCTTCGAGGCGAACCTGGTGCCCCAGGGCGAGCGCCTGGTGGCGCCGTTCGAGATCGCCGACGGGGTGGTGATCGAGCCCGGGTCCTACCACTGGATCCGCTATCGGGTCGAGGGCGACCTGGCCGCCAAGCGGGTGGTGAGCGGCCGCGCCACGCTCTGGTTCGGACCCTTCTACGACGGGTCGCTCGAACAGCTCGAGCTCCGCATGGCGATCAACCCGGCGCCCATCGCCACGCTCGAGCTGAACATGGTGCGGAACACCGGCCGCCTGCCGGCGGGCGATTTCACGCAGGAGCTGTTCGGCGGACGGCTCCGGCTCAACTTCTCTTCCGATCTCGAGGTCTCGAGCTTCCTCCAGTACGACGACGAGAGCCGGGAGTTGGGCGCCAACACGCGGTTGCGCTGGACCTTCCACCCCCTGGGCGATCTCTTCGTGGTGTACAACCACAACATCAGGGAGCTCACGGACCGATGGCAGCTGTCGTCGAACCAGCTCCTCATCAAGCTCCGGTACGCCTTCCGCTACTAGCGGGCTTCGGAGCGACGTGAGCGCGCCGGCTGGCGTCTCGTTCCGCGAGGCCACGCGAGTCTGGGTCCGCGTTGGATTGCAGAGCTTCGGGGGACCCGCCGGTCAGATCGCGGTCATGCACCGCATCCTGGTGGACGAGAAGCGGTGGGTGAGCGAGCACCGCTTCCTGCACGCGCTCAACTACTGCATGCTGCTGCCGGGACCCGAGGCCCAGCAGCTCGCGACCTATTTGGGCTGGCTCCTGCACGGGTATCGCGGCGGGCTCGTGGCCGGGTCGCTGTTCGTGCTGCCCGGCTTCGTCACCATCCTCGCCCTGAGCTTCCTGTACGCGGCGTTCCAGGGCGTGGGGGTGGTGGCCGCGCTGTTCTTCGGTCTCAAGGCCGCCGTGCTCGCGGTGGTCGTCGAGGCGGTCTTCCGCATCGGGCGGCGGGTGCTCAAGAACGCGACGATGATCGCGATCGCGGCGCTCGCCTTCGTGGGGATCTTCTTCTTCGAGGTGCCCTTCCCGCTCATCGTCCTCGGAGCGGGCCTGGGGGGGCTCGTCGGGGGCTGGGCCAGACCCGATACCTTCGTGGTGATCCGGCCCCGCGAGGCGAAGCCGGGCGAGCCGGCGCTGGTCGACGCGCTGCTCGACCGCGAGCCCGCGCGCGCCCGCCCGTCGACGGCGCGCGCCCTGCGCGTCGCCGGGACCTGCGCCTTCCTCTGGTTCGCCCCCATCGCCTTGCTCGCCCTCTTCCTCGGCGGGGCGAGCGTGTACGTCCAGGAGGGCATCTTCTTCAGCAAGGCGGCGACCGTCACCTTCGGTGGCGCCTACGCCGTGCTCGCCTACCTCGCGCAGCAGGCCGTGGAGCGTTTCGGCTGGCTCGAGGCCGGCGAGATGTTGGACGGGCTGGGGATGGCCGAGACGACGCCCGGCCCCCTCATCATGGTGGTCCAGTTCGTGGGCTTCATGGGCGCGTACCGTAATCCCGGCGGGCTCGACCCGTTCCTGGCGGGCGCGTTGGGCGCGGTGCTCACCACCTGGGTCACCTTCGTGCCCTGCTTCCTGTGGATCTTCCTGGGCGCCCCCTACATCGAGTGGCTGCGCGGGGCGCGGGGGCTCTCGGCCGCGCTCTCGGCGATCACCGCGGCGGTGGTCGGGGTGATCCTCAATCTGGCCATCTGGTTCGCCCTCCACGTCGTGTTCGCCACCGTCGCGGAGCGCGAGGGCCCCCTGGGCATGCGGCTCCTCCTGCCCGAACTCGCGACCGTGGACGCCGTGGCATTGGGCATCGCGGTCGCGGCGCTCGTGGCCATGCTGCGCTTCAAGGCGGGCATGTTGCCGGTGCTCGGGGCGAGCGCCGCGGTGGGCATGGCGGTGCGGCTGCTGCTCGGCTGACGTTCGGAACGCCGCGCCCCCGGCCGCGCACCCGCCGCTGGGGAGCCGGTCCGGCCGCTCCGCCCGGCGTCGGCGCTACCCGCCCGGAGCGTCCTCGGGCGGCTGCAGCGCGTAGGCCCGGTTGCGGACCACCACGAAGCGGCGCTCGCCCGCCTCGACCAGCCGCATGGTGACGGCGATGCGGCCGTCGTCCTCGCGGGCCGCCAGCAGGTCCTCGGCCAGCGGGGTCACCTCCAGATTCCGGTCGCCGTCGAAGAAGAGCAGCCGCCCCTCCTCCCACGCGAGCACGATGATGAACTCGCCGTTGCGGTAGGTGCCCGCCCAGGCGGCGGGGTGGGCCGGGCCGGGCGCCTCCGGGTCGGGACGGGCAGGCGGCGGCGGGGGCGGCAACCCGAGCGCCTCGGCCACTCCATCGAGCACGAAGCCGCTCGTGACGCTCGGGTACACACCGGTGGCCCACGCCACGAAGATGGTCTCGCTCTCGGGGAGCACGGTCACCCCCGCCCCGAAGCCGAGCGCCGACGAGAAGCGGGTGGCGCGCGGCACGCCTCGGAACCGGTCGAGCCAGAACCCATCCAGAAAGCGCGCCGGACCGGCCGGGAACTTGTCGGCCGGGCCCCGTGCCCCGGTCGTATCGGCCGGCGCGTCCTCCGCGCTCGGCGGCGCCAGCGGGCTCCGCCCGGGAATCGCGCCTCCGCGCAGGGCGGCCACGAGCTGGATCACGTCGGGCACCGTCGTGAAGACGACGGGGAGTCCCTGCCGCTCCTCGACCAGGGGCACCTCGACCAGGCGCGCCGAGTCACCGTTCATGCGGGATCCCCCCACCATCCCCATGCCCAGCGCGCTCGCGAGATCGAACGTCGTCCGCTCCATGCGCAGGGGCGCGAGCACGGCGGCGCCGATCAGCTCCTCCAACGGCATGTCGGCCACCCGCTCGAGGACGCGCGCCGCCAGCGGATACGAGTAGCGCGAGTGCGAATAGACGAGCCCCGGGGCGGTGAACAGCGCTTCGTCGGGCAGGCGGTCGATCGCCTCCTCCCAGCTCAGCCCCTCGAGCGGCTCCGCGTCATCGAGGCCGGCGGTGTGGGTGAGGAGCTGGTCGAGCGTGACGGCGCCGAGCCGCGGCGGCAGGCCGCGAAGATAGGTGGCGATGGGAGCCTGGTCGTCCACCACGCGGCCGGCGACGAGCGCGCGCACCGTGAGCGCGATGAGGACCTCGGTGAGCTCCGGGAACGGAAACGGCTGACGGGGCGACAGGGCCTGGCTGTCGGCGGGGGACGCGGTACCCCAGGCATCGAGGAAGTCGAGCCGCCCCTCGTGGTAGAGACCGGCCACGATGCCCGTCCGCGGAGGGTTGAGCTCCGTGCGGGCCACCTCGGCGAGTCCCCCCTGCGCGGCCCCCTCGGCAGGGGCCAGGGCGAGACACGCGAGGGCGAGCGCGGTCGTTCGCGTACGCATGCCCCAACGCTAGCGCCGGCCGGCCGGGGCGGGCCAGATGCCCCGGCGCCGACGGCTCCCTAGGGGTGCCCGGCGCGCAACGACTGCCCGCAATGCGGGCACCGGTCCGCGACGGGCGAATCCTCGCTCGGCTGCGCGTCGGGGCCGGCCGACGGCGGGGTTTCGAGCCACGCGTCCGGCGGCGCGTCGAGCGCCGTGTCGGGCGAGCGGCTACCGCGCGTCGCCTCGAGCTCCTCCATGAAGGCCGCTCCCAGGATGGCCGTGGGAAGCGCGATCAGGAGGATGCCCGAGACGGCGAAGAGGCCGCCCATCAGGCGTCCCAGCGTCGTGATCGGATACACGTCCCCGTAGCCCAGCGTGGTCAGCGTCACCACCCCCCACCACATGGCCGCCGGGATGCTGGAGAACTTGTCGGGCTGCGCCGCGTGCTCCGCGTAGTACATGAGCGAGGAGGCCACCAGGACGATGAGACCCACCCCGGACAGGGTGATCACCAGCTCCTCCCGCCGCCGCCCCAACACGCGACCCAGCGTGCGCAGCGAGCGCGAGTAGCGGGTGAGCTTGAGGATGCGGAAGAGCCGGAAGAGACGGACCCCCCGGAGGATCCTCAGATCGACCCCGAAGAAGGGCAGCAGCGAGGGCAGCACGGCCAACAGGTCGATGAGGGCGAGCGGCGTGGCGGCGAACCGCAGGCGACCTCTGAGCGGCGCGCGATAGGCGGGCACCTCGACGCAGGCCCATATGCGCCCCGCGTACTCGATCGAGAACACGGCCACGGACAGCACCTCGAACCAGACGAAGAGCCGCTGGACCGGAGCGCTCCACGTGGGCACGGTCTCCAGGATCACCGCCAGCACGTTGAGCGCGATGAGGGCGCGGATGCCGATGTCGAAGAGCGCGCTGACGCGGTCCCCGGGCCGGGCGATCTCGAGGATCTCCCAGACGCGCCGTCTCACGGCGTGCGGCCGCTCACTCGCGCGGAGATCCATCCAGCAGCCCCTCGAAGGGCACCTCCTCGGCCCCGTTCTCGGTGCACACCGCGTAGTGCGTCTCGGCGGCGCCGTACATGGCCACCCCGGCGTGCTCGCCCCGCTTGTCCAGGATGAAGAACCGCACGTCGAAGTTGGGCAGCCCCCGCTCGTTCTTCAGGCGCGGCTCGACCGTGTTCGACTGGATTCGGCGCAGCGCCGCCATCCCGGCGTCCTTGGGGTGCATCCCCTGGCGCATGAACTCGACGATGAGGAAGGAGGAGAGGTTGTAGAGATTGGCCTCGCCGCGGCCGGTGGAGCCGGCGGCGCCCACCGCGTCGTCCACGTACAGCCCTGCCCCCAGGATGGGCGAGTCGCCGGTTCGACCGGGAATCTTCCACGAGAGCCCGCTGGTCGTGGTGACGCCGCAGATCTCGCCCTCGAGGCCGATCCCGTTGCAGCTGATCGTGCCCCAGAAGGAGTGCGCGGGGATGAGACCGTCCTCCACCATCGAGAGCCCCGCGGCCAGCGCCGCGTCGGAGAAGCCGCGCGCACGCGCCTCCCGGTCGCCGCGGCCCCCGGGGGGCCGCCGCACGTGATCGGGATCGGTGTCCTCGCCGGGCAGCCCCTGACCCTCGAGCCGCGCCTTGGGGTCCAGCCAGTGCGTCGGATCGACGCGCCGCCGCCACTCGAGCCACAGGGCGCGCGACTCATCGGTATTCAGGTCGGCTTCGATCTCGAAGCCGAGCGATCGCGCGAACTCCTGCGCCCCCTCCCCCACCAGCAGGTGGTGGTCGGTGAGCTCCGCCACCGCCCGGGCCACCCGCGAAGGCGTGCGCACACCCTCCAGCGCCGCGACGCCGCCGGCCCAGCGTCGGGGCCCGTGCATGCAGCACGCGTCCAGCTGCACGACGCCCTCGGCGTTGGGCAGACCGCCGTAGCCGATGCCCATCTCGGTCGGGTCGTTTTCGGGGATGTTGACGCCCGCCACGAGCGCATCGAGCACGTCCTCACCCTCGGTGATGCCGCGGAAGGCGCGCTCGACGGCGCTCTCGGGGCCGCCGTTCCGATACCGGATGCCGCTGAG
>JBFIOX010000140.1:0-6837 GCA_041610455.1 Gemmatimonadota bacterium | reverse complement strand
GACGCGTACGAGGTCATGCCCTTCGATCTGGAGCTGGCCGACTTCCTGGACTTCGGCCTGGACCAGTTCCGCCACAGGGTGTCGCGCCTCGCCACCGCCCGCCGCGAGGGCGGCTTCGTGACGGACACCTCGGTCTAGCCCACCGCCCTAGCGTCCGAACGAGGTTTCCCCCGCTGACGTCATCACCATAAAGGGGACGATGCCCTCGCACGGGTCCGCCCGCCCTGTCCGTGATGGCCGGGCGGTGCGCGTTTACGTCACTGGGGGCCGCGCGCGCGGCCATGATCACGAGAACGCGGGAGCGCGGCGATGCCGACCACCGGAACGGTGAAGTGGTTCAGCGCCCAGAAGGGCTACGGGTTCATCTCGCTGGACGACGGCAAGGGCGAAGTGTTCGTTCATCACTCGGCCATCCTGGCCGACGGATTCCGGACGCTCAAGGATGGCGAGCGCGTCGAGCTGGAGGTCGTGCAGGGGCAGCGGGGGCCCGCCGCCGACAAGGTAAAGAGGCTGGCGAGCTGACGGTTCGGCGAGGCACCGCGTGCGGCGGTGCCTCGGCCACCGGGTGGCTACGACCCGCGGGACTCGGCCACCGGGGCGCCCAGGCGCATCTCGCCCAACAGGCGCCGGTAGCCCGGGTGTCCATGCAGCGGCGCGAGCTGCGGATCGACCGCCAGGAACGCCATCGAGTGCGCCCGCTCCCCGTGGGCGCGTTCCAGCCAGCGCACGGCGGCGTCCGCCTCTCCGAGGCCCGCCCGCGCGCGCGCGATCTCGTACGAGGGGATGTAGCCTCTCGCTCCCTCCGACTCGAGCTCGGCGAGGAGGCGCCGCGCCTCATCCCCACGACCCTGACCCGCCCTGGCGTGCGCCAGCGCGGCCCGTGAGATGGCGCTGCCCCCCGAGAGGCTCACGGCGCGCTCGATGAGCCGACTGGCCTCCTCGTGGTTCCCGAGCTCTTCGTGGGCCTGCCCCATCCACAGGTGGGCGAGCTCGAAGTTCGGATCGCGCGCCAGCGACCGCTCGAGCTGCGCCACCGCCCCCTCGTAATCCCGCCAGTAGTATAGGACCCAGCCGGTCGCCGCGTGGGCGATCATCGACAGCGGATCCAACTCGGAAGCCGTTCGCATATGCGTGGCCGCTTCCTCGAAACGGCCCATGGCGACCAGATAGTTGGCGTACCACTGGTGCGCCACCGGGTAGTCGGGATTGAGCGAGATCGACAGGAGGAAACGGCGCTCGGCCTCCTCCCAGTCCCAGTCGTAATAGAGCGCGGCATATCCGAGCGTGGCGTGCGGTTCGGCGAGCTCATCCTCGATCTCGAGGGCCCGGCGGGCCGCCTCCTTCGCCCGGGGGAAGGCCTCCGACGGGGGACGGTAGTCGTAGAAGCCCAACACGGCGTAGGCATCGCCCAGGCCCACCAGGGCCCGCGCGTAGCTCGAGTCGCGCGCCAGGGCCCGCCCGAACGCCTCGACCGCGCGCTCGAGACTCGCCTGCGTGCGCCGATTCCACTCGAAGCGGCCCCGCAGATAGAGATCCTGGGCCACGTGGTCTCGCGTCTGCCCCTTGAGCGTGAGCTCGTCCGGCGCGCCCGCGAGACGCACGCGGAGCGCCGCGGCCACCGCCCGTGCGATCTCGTCCTGCACCGCGAAGATGTCCGAGAGATCGGCGTCGAAGCGGTCGGACCACATGCGGAAGCCATCCGCCACGTCGATGAGGCGCGCCTCGATGCGCAGCTGGTCCCCGCTCTTCCGCACCGAGCCCTCGACCACGCGCGCCACCCCCAGACGCGCGCCGATCTCCCGCACATCGAGGTCCGAGCCCTTGAACGCGAACGATGACGTGCGGGCGGTGACGCGGAGCTCCGGGATCTGTGCCACCGTGCTCATCAGCTCCTCGGCGATCCCGTCCCCCAGGTATTCCTGATCCCCCTGCGGGCTGAGATCGGCGAACGGGAGGATGGCCACCGTGCGGGCGTCGGGCGCCGGAGAGGCCGGCGGAGGAGTCTCGGGCTCCGCCCGGCCGCTCCCCCGCACCAGCCCCAGCGTGGCGCCGGCCGCGACCAGCACGCCGGCCACGAGGAGCAGCTCGGGGCCGCTGGCCCGCTGGCGCCCCTGCTCGCCGTGGTACCACGCGAGCACGAGCGCGATGAGGAAGCCGAAGCCGAGGACGACGAGCGCGCCGCGCTGGAACGAGAGCGGCAACGTGAGGATGTCGCCCAGCACCTCCATCACCTGCAGGGCGAGCCAGGCCCCGGCCAGGTAGGCGAGGGCCCACTGGACGATCTTGCGCTCCCTGAGCCGCGTCGCGAAGGACCGCTTCATGCGCTTCCGAGCCCGACGGGATCACGAGGTCGGCGCGCGCCACGGGCGACGCGCGGCCGACGGGTCAGCGACGAAAGCTGCCCAACCCTCCTCGGGGGCGGCAAGTGAAGGCCCGGGGCGATCGCCGCCGGGGTGGCCCCGCCTCAGTCCCTGAGCGGGATGTCGAAGATCAGGTTTCGCTGCAGGTCGAAGCGCGGGTCGTCATCCACGGCGATCGCGTTGAGCCGGACCACGCGGATGTTGTCGAGGTCGGAGGGCGAAACCGTGTTCCGCACGCTGCCGTCGGCCATCACGTACGAGAACGCGGAACGCGGGTCCAGCGGCCCGACGAGCTCCTGCGTGCCGCGGTACAGCGCGAACCCTCCGCTCATCCCCGAAGGGGCGAAGCGGTAGGTGAGCCGCCGATAGCGCCGCACGATCGAGCCGCGGGGCGGCACGGCCGTGAACGTCCCGGTCCAGCCCGACATGCTCCGGTAGAGCGCACTCGGCGTCACGTCGGGTGTCCCGTTGTTCACGCACTCGGTCTTCGCCGCCGCCGAAGTGGCCGAGCTGCCCGTCCACCCGTCGGCATACTCGTACGTGGACTGGTAAGGGCCGGACCAGGCGGTGCCGACGAGTCCGGTCGTCACGTTGGGATTCGGCGCGCTGTCGTAAACGAACAGGGCCACCGTGTTGGAGCCGGTCACCGCGCACACGACGGCGTGGTACACATCGAAACGCACGGAGACGGAGTCGGGCACCGCCGCCATCACGTCGCCCGGCCCGCTCATGCGGACTTCGGAGCTGACGAGGTCCGCCGCGGCGCGCAGGTTCTGCTGCGCCGCCACGCCCTCGTCGAGCCGGCTGTAGAAGCGGTCCTGAGCGCGCAGCAGCGAGAGAAACGCGGTCATCACGATCCCCGTGACGACGAGCGCGATCATCGCCTCGACGAGCGTGAATCCGCGCTGTCCGGCCCGATCCCGTTCCGCTCGAACCGTCGGAGACGCCGAGCGGGGCGGCGGGCCGGCGACGAGCCTCGAATGGGTCACGGGGCCGCCGGTACGGGCCGTGGCTCGTAAATGCGCGTCACGAACATCTGGGAATTCACCGTCCCCATCGCGGGCACCTGCGCCATCACCTGCTTCACGCGCACCGACGTCTGGACGACGGAGACCGACACGCGGTAGGTGGTCCCGTCCACCGATGCGGTGTACTGGCCACTGGTCGCCGCCGCGTACCCCTGGCGCTGGATCTCCTCGAACACCTCCTGGGCGACCAGCGCCTGGTGCGTTCGCCACTGCGCGATGCGCCCCTGCGTCGCGGCGGCCAACTGGAGCCCCGCCACGGCCAGGATGCCGATCCCGCCGATCGTGGAGGCGATCAACATCTCCACCAGACCGAACCCTTGCTGGTTCCGAGCGCGGCTCCACCGACTCGAGCGCCGGCCCCTACGCCGGATTCCCACACCACCGATGCCTCGCATGCCTACCTCCGACAACTCCAGAGTATCGTCGGGCGAACGCGGTTCTTGAGCGTCCGCCTAGTTGATTCGACTACGGCCCAACGCGTTGAAGGTGATCGTCCGTGACTTGCTGCGGCGGACCGCTCTCACCTGCGGCAGCCCGCCGTTCACCAGGATCCCCCGCGAGTCGAACGTGAGGGAATCGCCGGGCGTGATCACGTCGAGCGACGTGAGCGGAATCTCGGACTGGCGGTCGAACCGCCGTTGGTGGAACACCGTTCCCGTGGTGTCCCGCACGAAGTACCTGCGGTCGCCCTCGTCTGCCACCAGCGAGACCGGCGCGCGGGCCCGGATGGCCAGACTGCGCGTGAGCAGCACGTCGGCGCTGATCACCTTGGCGGCGCGCGTTGCCGAGATCGACTCGCGATACTGCCCGTACGAGGCGATCCCAAGCGTGGCCACGACGACCCCCACCGCGAGCGCGATCATGAGCTCGGGCAGCGTGATGCCGCTCGAGTCCCCGATCCGCGCGCGGGCGCTACGGGCGACGTTCCGCATCACATAGCCTCGGCCCAGGTGCCGGGAACCTGGACCAGACCGCCCACGAACTGCTGCGCCGCCAGGCGCACCCAACACGAGTGGTAGCTGAACTCCTTGTTCCCGTTCCCCACCGAGCTGCCGGGGACGGTCTGCCCCATGAGCATGTTGAGGGCGGTGACCGTGGTGCCCCTCACCGTCTGCTTCCCGTCGCTCGTCATCACGCCGCCCACCAGGATGATCCCGTCCCAGGTGAAGTTGCCGTTCAACTTGAGGTCGTAGCGTGCGATAAGCGTGCCGCGGCCGCTGTGACCCGAGTCCACGCTGTAGCTCGCCTGGTCGATGTAGATCACGGGCCACCAGTCGGAAGCGATGGTCGAGAAGTCGGGCCACGAGTCCGCCGGGAGGTAGAAGTCCGGCGTCACCACCGTGCCGTTCACCACGCCCGCCCAATCGATCCCGAGCGCCTTCAGTTGGTCCAGCCCGCTCATCGACGTGTCGACGGGAGGGCTGCCGTCGGGCACGGCCTTGGAGCCGTTCTGGGTGTACAAACCCGGTCCGGTGCCCACGCCGGCCACCGCGGGCTGCGGTCCGGCGGTGCAATCCGTGCTGGTGGCCTTGTCGAATCCGTACAGCTGGCCCGAGCTACCGTTCTTGTGCAGCCCCGACCCCGCCGTGATCGCCGCGCGCGCCCGGAAGTTGGCGTCGTTGAGCATGGCGACCACGGTGATGTTCCGCGCCGCGGTCCCGCCCTCGGGCGGCCGGTGCGTGGAATTCGCGTTCAGCCGATGCAGGGTGTTCCCGTCGCCGATGTCGATAAGGAGCGATCCGGCGACGCGGGCCCCTCCCGAGGCGTAACTGTAGGCGACCGTGTCCCGCCCTCGCCGGTTCGTCCCCAGGTGGTCGTACGTCGCCGCGTCCGCGGTTTGGAACGCGCGGGCGCTGGCGCTGTGGTTCTGGCTGATGCGGTAATCCACGTTCGAGATGAGGAACCCGCCCGTGGCCAGAGCAGTCAGCGCGACCAGGGTGATGAGGACGGAGACCAGCGCGAACCCTGCCTGAGCGTTCCAGCCATCGGACGACGGACTCACCGACATCCTTCGTCTACGCTCCACATCGATTCGTTGCATCTGGTGCCTCTCATTGCGCGATATCTTCTCGCGGAGGCGTCAGCCCTCGCCTTCCGGGCTGCGCGCGCGAGGCCGACCGCCTGAGCGCAACCGTCGCGCCCGAGTGCCACAGGACTCCCGAGGATGGCGGAATCCGGCTAAACGACGGAGCTTACGGCGCCGATTGACAGAGGGCGCCGGGGGTCTCCGGAGGGCCCGGGACAACACATCGTGCGCACTCCCGGAACGGATTGCACAACGCCGCCGTTCGGCCGGGCGTGGCCTGTCCTCGGAAGTCTCGTCGACCGACATTGACCGCCCGCACACGGACGCATTGACGGCTCGCATCCGGACGGGAGGAGAAGCTCATGCGACGCTCGAGGACGGCCCTGGCGGTGTGCGCCGGCTGGATGGGCTGGTGCGTGACGGGGTGCG
Organism: Gemmatimonadota bacterium; assembly: GCA_041610455.1. Taxonomy (GTDB): domain Bacteria; phylum Gemmatimonadota; class Gemmatimonadetes; order Palauibacterales; family Palauibacteraceae; genus Palauibacter. Next base: position 994 of record JBFIOX010000140.1, on the reverse strand, counting down.
CCCCCGAACCCGGCGGCGAGGCGTCCGGCGCGGCCGCCACCGCCGCCCGGATGGCCAGTCCGGCCGCGACGGAACGCGCGCCGGCCGACCCCGGCTCGCGACGGGCCCCGCCGAGGGCCGAGACGCCGCCGCGCGCCTACACCGACGCCCAGGGCCGGCCGCGCGTGGCCCTGGTCAAGATGCCCTATCACGGCGGCCGGAACGTGCCCGAGCGCTCCGGGGGGCCCGACTACCTGGAGGCCGGGGGTCTGGCGGGCCTGCTGGAGGGCGAGGGGGCCGTGCTCAAGCCCATGCAGGAGGTCGCGCTGACCGAGGCCGATCGGCGGCAGTACGGCGAGTGGAACCGCATGGGCCTGGCCAACGGCCACCTGGCCAAGATGGTCGAGGCCAACGACGCGGATTCGTTTCTCACGGTGGGGCTCCTGGCCAACTGCACCTCGGTGCTCGGCGTGCTCGCCGGACTCCAGGGCGAGGCGCCCGCGAAACGCCGCGTCGGCCTCGTGTTCATCGACGCGCACGGCGACTTCAACACGCCCGAGACGACGCTCTCCGGCATGCTGGGCGGCATGCCCGTGGCCGTCGCCGCCGGCCTCGCGCTCCACAACCTGCGGAACACCTCGGGCCTCGATGACCCCATCCCCACCGGGCACATCGTGATGGGAGCGGTGCGCGATCTCGATCCGCTCGAGGCCGAGCTGGTCGCCGATTCCGACATCCAGATGATCACGACGGCCGACATCCGCGGGCGCTCGGACAACCTGCGGGCGCAGATGCGGCGGCTGTCGGAGGAGACGGACGTCATCTACGTCCACATCGACATGGACGTGCTCGACCCGCGCGAGGTCGCCGGGCACCCGCTCACCGTGCCCGACGGGCCGACGAGCCTGGAGCTGGCCGCCGCGCTGACCGAGATGTTCCGGTATCCGAAGGTCGCGGCGCTCGGCATCGCCTCCACCCCGTGGGGAGAGAACGACGCCGACGGGCTCTCCCGACG
>JBFIOX010000139.1:0-6838 GCA_041610455.1 Gemmatimonadota bacterium | reverse complement strand
GGCGGCGCCCCCCTCGGCCACGCCATGTGTCGTGTGGTCGTGATACCGGGCCGCGGCCACGATGCGCGCCTCGATGGGAATCGCCTCGCCGCGCAGCCCCCGCGGTTGGCCCGTGCCATCCCAACGCTCGTCGAGGGCGGCGAGCATGCGGCGCGCCGCCACCAGCGAGGGCACCGACGCGCCTTCCAGCAGGCGCGCCCCGGCGTCCGGGTCGGGATGTACGCTGGACCAGGCGGCGTGATCCTGCGTGGCGGCGGACACGGCCGCCACGTGCCGCGCCCCCAGGAGGTGGAGCAGCGCCGCGTGTCGGATCTCATCCACCCGCTCGGGAGGCAACTCCAGCGCTTCGGCCACCCGACCGGCCAGCCAGGAGACGCGCTTCGAGCTTCCTTCCACGTCGAGCGCGGCCTCGAGCGAGGCGCTCCAGCGTTCCAGCAGCTCTTCCTCGATCCCGGGCTCGCCCGACGGTGCGGGGGCGTGTGCGGGGGGCGTCTTCTCGATGGCTTTCGCCTGCTCGGCGACCTCGAGGTAGAGGAGCCGGGTGTCGAGCAAGTTGTCTACGCGCAGCCGGACCTCTGTCGGGCTCATGGGCTTGGTGAGGAAGTCCTTGGCCCCGGACGACAGGGCGCGGCGCCGCGAGTCGCTCGAGATGTCGGAGGTGAGGATCAGGAAGGGCAGATACTCGTCCTCGTCCAGCTGATCCCGCATCGCCTCCATGACGGCGAAGCCGTCCATCCCGGGCATGAGGAGATCCAGGATGACGATGTCGGGACGTCGCTGCGCGAAGCGGCTCACCGCCTCCGTCGGGTCGGTGAAGCTCTCCACCCGCTCGTACCCCGCCCACTGGAGGACGTCGCTGACGTACCGCACATTCTGCGGCTCGTCGTCGACGACCATGATGCAGGCCTGCTTCCGCCGCTCTTCGCGCACTCGATCCGCCCGGGGCTGGAGCCGCCTCACTCGCGTACGGCCGTCCAGGCTGCAATTTATGCGCGCGGGGCGCGGGGCCCCGGCCACGCCGAACCGGTCGCGCGCGGGGAGCGCGCGAGGACCGGAAAAAGGGCGTTACGCCTTCAACGGTGCGGGGTTCGGGCCCCCTGCCCGGCAGTCGAGAACCACCCAGCCGACGGTCCCCGCCCCGCCCCGCCGGGGCCAAACGTCACCAAATCGTTGCGAGCGCGCAACATAATCGTGGTCGCCGTCCCGTGGCGCGATCGCGTCACGTCAGGGTCAGTTTTCCGCGACGATCTCGGCCCGCTCGATGTAGTCCAGGTTGGGGAAATCGGCCGTCAGGTAGGCGTTCCCGCGGGCCTGGATGTACGCCTGGTAGGGGCCGGGCCCCTGGGGCTGCCCCTCCCCGTAGCCCGCGTACAACCGCTCCGCGACGTCCATCCCCTGCACGATCTCGCCGATCGGCGCGAAGCCTCGCGCGTCGAGCCCGGAGTTGTCGCCGTAGTTGATGAAGAGCTGGGTGCTGCGCGTGCCCGGTCCCGCGTTGGCGAACGTCACCCGGCCGCGGGTGTTGCTCTGCACCACGGGGTCGTCGGCGATGTTCGCACCGCGCCAATGCGCCTGGATGCGCGGCTCTCCGTGGATCCCCCATTGCGCCACGAACCCGTCCAGCACCCGGAAGAAGCGGGTGCCGTCGTAGAATCCGTTCCGCACCAGATTGTAGAAGCGGTCGACGCCGCGGGGCGCCCAGTCCCGATGGGCCTCGATGACGAAGACGCCCTTCGACGTCGTGAAGCGCGCGCGGAAGCGGGCCGGCGCCATCATGTTGAGCTCGGGCGCCCGCGGGTTGAGCAACGACGACGAAGCGATCGCCGCGTTGCTTCGGGGGGCGGACGGCGGCGGCGCCTCGGCAGGCGCTCCCTCGACCGGTGCGGCGCGCGGCGACTCGCCGGCGCCGGACTCGGCCTCGCCCCCGCACCCCGACCACAACAATGGAAGTCCCGCACAGAACCACACGCCACCGACCCGCCGCAACCGCCTCATCCGTCTCCCTCCGCGTTCATCCGCGTTCCGACGCCTCGATCAGCCTCGCCCCCGCCGTCCTCCGACGGCCGCGAAGCATACGATGGCCGGCCACCCGGGCAACCCCGCCCGGAGGCGGGGGCGGTGGAGGGGGGGAGCGCAGAGCCACTCCCTCAACCGGCTCCCCCACCCTCCTGGGGCGTCTCCCCACCGGCGTCCCGGCCGGCAGGGAGGCCGGGGCCCAATCCGGCGGTCGCGCGGCGCAGGGTGCTCTCGATGTCGATGCCCAGGCTGGACGAGAGCCCCTCGATCGTTCCCAACGCGCCCCTCACGCGCTGATTGGCCGCGTTCGAGACGCCGCCCCCATCCCCGCCGTCGAGCACGACCAGGCGGTCGATGTCCACCTCCTTCACGGCCTCCACCGAGATGCGCAGCAGCTCGGGCAGCTTCTCGGCGAGGAACGCGGCGAACGCCTGCTCGCCGCCCGTCCGCAGCTTCTCGTACAGCATTTCGAGCACCCGCACGTTGGCCTTCCCGCGCTCCAGAATGGGCGCGGCCTCGGCTTCGGCGAGCGCCTGCGCCGCGTCGCGCTGCGCCTGCGCGGGGACGATGACGTCGGCGCGCAGCCGCTCCTGCTCGCGGTCCACGCGCTTGGTCTCGAGCTGGCGGAGCGCCTCGATCTCGGCCTCGGCCGCCTTGACGGCGGCGATCTTTTCGGCCCGCAGGCCCTCTTGCTCCAGCTCGGCGCGGCGCACGCGGAGCCGGTTGCGCGCCTCGGCGATCTCGATGTCGGCCGTGGCCTCGCGGACCTCGGCCCGCTGCCGCGCCTCGGCCTGACGCTCCCGGGTCAGCGATTGCGCGTCCGCCTCGGCGATCTCGGCGTCGCGCACCGCCTCGGCGGCGCGCTTGCGGCCGATCGCCTCTAGGTATCCACGCTCGTCGCTGACGTTCTGGATCTTGAGCACGTCGAGGTGGAAGCCGAGCGCGGCCAGGTCGTCACCGGCATCCTCGGAAAGGGCGCGGGCGAATCCCAGCCGGTCCTCGTTCACCTCCTCCGGGGTCAGCGTGGCCAGCACTCCCCGAAGGTTCCCCATCAGCGTGTCGCGGGCCATCTCGCGAATCTCGTCGAACGACTTGTCGAGCAGGCGCTCGACGGCGTTGTTGAACACCGCCTCGGGCTCGGAGGCGATCTTCACGTTCGCGATCGCTTCGATGGTGAGCGGGATGTTCCCCTTCGAGAACGCGTTGGTCACCGAGATCTCGATCGGGATCGACTCGAGCGAGACGTACTCCACTTCCTCGATGATGGGGATGCGGAGCGTGCGGCCTCCGATGACCGAGCGGTATCCCACGTCTTCGCCGCTCGCGATGCGCCGGTTGCGCCCGGTGATGACCGCCGCCTCGTTGGGCGGCACGATGATGATGAGCCGCCGGATGGCCAGGAGGGCCAAGACGACCACACCCAGGATGACCCCGCCCGTCAGAATGGCGCCCGATATCGGATCCATGTCACTGCTCCGTTTGCGTCGCTGGCGGCGTCTTCAGGTTCCCGGTCCGAGGAGGTCCGCCCCCTCCTCGTCGAGTCGATCGACGTAGGCCACGCCTTTGCGCATCTCCACGACGAGGACGCGCTCCCAGGTCTCCGGATTCGCTAGATCCCCCTGGCCCTGGTGTGGAAACGGCAAGGCGCGCACGGCGTGCTCCCGATCGCCCTTGAGCACCATGATCTTGCCCGGCGAGCCCTCGCGGATGGGCAGCGTCACCCGGCCCGCCAGCCCCACGAACGTGTCGTCCCCCGCCCGCCCCCGGCTGTCGGAGCGCTTCAGGTAGGCCAGGAACGAACCGACCGCGGCGCCCACCAAGAGCCCCGCCATGACGGAGAACCCCAGCGTCAGGGGCGCGCCGGGGCCCGCCCCCAGCGCCGTGAGAAGGGCGCCGGTGGCCCCGAAGCCGAACAGCGAGTAGACGAGCGAGCGAAGCGAGAAGATCGCGGCCGCGTGCCCCACGTCGGCATGCGCTACGGCCCCGCTCGCGTCAACCGCGTCGGCGGCGTCGAGGCCTGCGTCCAGGTCGAGGTCCACATCGGCATCCACGTCCACATCGGCGTCGAACAGATCGCCGAACACGGAGAGGAGGGCGAATCCCCCGCCCACGACCAGACAGAACAAGTACACAGAGAGCATGCGGACACCTTACGCGAGCCCATGGGTCGCGCCAAGCCGCGACCCCGTGCCGTTACGCGCCGCGCGCCACCAGGTAGCGATAGGCCACCGGGATCGCGACCAGCACGAACAGCGTGCTGGAGATCAGTCCCCCGATCGTCGCCAGAGCGAGCGCGTTCCAGATGTTCTCGTCCTGCGACGACGCGAACAGCACCAGGGGCAGCAGCCCGAACACCGTCGTCAGCGTCGTCATGAGGATGGGGCGCACGCGCTCCAGCGTTCCCTGCAGGATCGCCTCCTGCGTGGGCAGCCGCCTCCTCAATTCCCCGATGTGGTACACCACGAGGATGGCGTTATTCACGACGATTCCCCCCATCATGATCGTGCCGATGAAGGCGGTGCGCGTGAAGGTGGCGTCCGTGTAGAAGAAGATGAGGAACACGCCGATCAGGGCGAGGGGCAGCGTGAACAGGACGACGAACGGGGCGGCCAGCGATTCGAACAGGCCGGCGGTGACCATGTAGATGAGCAGGATCGAGAATCCGAGCACGAGCCACATCTGGACCGAATCCTCGGTCGACCAGCGTCCGAAGTCGTCCCGCTCGATCTTGTAGCCGGGCGGGAGCTCCATGGCGTCCACAACCGCGTCGCGCACCAGATCGCCGAGCTTGCGCGGACCTCGGAACTCCCAGGCCACCGTCCGCTCGTACTGCTGATTCTCGCGCCGGATGCTCGCCAACACCTCGCGTCGGCCCACGTCGGCCACCCGGGCCAGCCGCACCTCCTCGCGCGCCGAGATGGGGATGCGCAGGTCTTCGAGATCGAAGAAGTCGAAGTCGCGGTACCCCTGCACCTTGACCGCGTACTGCACCTCCTCGCCCCCCACCCGCAACCGGTCGACGAGCGGAGCCCCGCGGATGTTGGAGGCGACGAACCCGAGCAGATCCTGCACCGAGATGTCGTACGCTGCCAGCGCCTCCCGGTTCGGCGCCACGTAGTACTCGAACTCCTTGTCGCGCGTGAAGTATCCGCTGGCGTTCGGATCGACGTCGCGGATGCGCGAGAAGCGCTCGAGGCGCGAGGCGAGGTTCTCGGCGATGTCCCGTACCGTGAGATAGTTGTAGCCGAGGATCTTGAGCCGGTAGTTGGGCGGACTCGAGCCGCCACCGTAGAAGCTCGGGCCGAAGCCGAACACGCGAACGTCGACGCCCGAGAAACCGTAGCTGTAGGCGACCATCTGATCCTTGATCGCGATGGGGACCGGGGTCAGCTCCAGCTCTTCCGGGAAATAGGCCTCGATGAGCGCGAAGTTGGCCTGTACGCGGGTCTCGTACCGCTCGATCTCCGGCATGGTGGCCAGCTTGGCCTCGAACGAGCGGGCAAGCTCGTCGGTCCGCTCGAGACCGGCGCCGCGCGGAAACTCGATGAAGATGCGGATGTAGGTGTCATCGCCCCCGAAGCCGCGCCACACACCGCCCGTGCTCACGTGCTCATCGAACAGCCGCCAGCTGCCGAAGAGACTTCCCAGGCATACGAAGGCGATCAGGAAGGGATGGCGGAGCCCGAAGCCGAGCAGGCTCCGGTAGCCCCGGATGTAGTAGGGCGGCGGGCGGTCGGCGTCCGCGGCCGGGGTCGGCGTCTGCCTCCGTGCGGCCGGCGCCACCGGCGCACCGCTCCTCCCGCGGGCGAGGCGCGCCGCGAGGGAGGGCACGAACGTGAAGGCGACGAACAGGCTCGCGAGGATCGAGAAGCCGACCGCGAACGAGAGCGGCAGGTAGTAGACGCGCAGCTCTCCCTGCAGGAAGAGGAACGGGACGAGCACGATCGCGGTGGTCAGCGTGGCCGCAAGCACGGGAAGCACGACCTGTCGGGCGCCATCCAGTGCCGCGTCGGCGGGCGCCTTCCCGGCCCGGCGGTGCCGCTCGACGTTCTCGAGCACGACGATGCCGTTGTCCACCACCAGGCCGAAGCCCCAGGCCAGGCCGGCCAGCGTCAGGAGGTTGAGCGAGAAGCCGCCCAGGTAGAGGAGGTTGACCGCGATGAGCACGCTGAAACCGATGGTGGCGAACACCACCACGACGGCGCCGAACGAGCGGAGGAACAGCATCAGCACCAGGAATATGACGATGGCCGCGGCCACGGCGCGCAGCCGCAGGTCGGTGAGCTGCGTCTCGATGTTCTCGGATTGGTCGTACGCCAGCTCGAGATCGGCACCGGGCGGCAGCGCGGCGTCCAGCCGCTCGACGTGACGCTTGACCTCGTCCGCCAGCCGGATCGCGTTCGTGCCGGACTGCCGATGGATCTGCACGGTGATCGTGGGCTGTCCGTCGATGCGCCACAGGCGGACGGGGTCTTCGGTCTGGTCGCGCACGCGGCCCAGGTCGCGCACCCGGACCGGGCCATCCGCGCGCGCGAGCACGATCATGTCTCCGATGTCCTCGACCTCGATCGCCCGCGTGCGCACCGCGATGGCGAGCTGCCGCCCGTCCAGCTCGACCGACCCCGGGGCCCGCGGGGCCGAGAGCTCGGAGATGCGACGGCGCACGTCCTCGGGGCGCAAGCCGAAGGCCTCGAGCCGGCTGCGGTCCAACTCGATGGCCACCTCGCGCCGGTCCGCTCCGTTCACCTGCACGGCCGATACGCCGGTGATGCCGCGCAGGGTGGGCGCCACCTCTTCGTCGGCGACCTGGCCCAGCCGCGCG
>JBFIOX010000138.1:0-6866 GCA_041610455.1 Gemmatimonadota bacterium | reverse complement strand
TCGGGTACGAGCGGGTCCAGATCCACGGCGGCAGCTTCGGCTCGCACTGGGGCATGGCCGTGCTGCGCTACCATCCCGAGATCGTCGCGCGGGCCCTGCTCAACGGGATGGAGGGACCCGACCACACGTACGACATGCCTGGCTGGGTGCTCGCGGCGCTCGAGCGCGTGGCCGCCGACGCGGAAGCCTCGGGGGCGTTCGATGGACGCGTTCCGCCCGAGGGGATCATCGCCGGGTTCCGGGAGGTCATCGCGCGCGCCGACGCCCGGCCCATCCCGGTCTCGCTGCCGCGCCAGGGAGGGAGCGACACGGTTCGCATCGCGCTCACGGGCGATGACGTGCGCGGCTTGTGGGATGGCTTCACGTCGCCCGGCGACGGGCACCGCATGCGCGCCTGGCCGGCCGACATGATCCAGCTGTACGAGGGCGACTACGAGGCGGCGGCGAACTCCGCCCTGCGGAGCCGCCAGACCTTCGGCTTCCCCACGGCGGCCTTCTTCATGCTCGATTGCGGATCGGGCATCAGCCCGGACCGCCTGCGCCGGCTGCTCGAGGATCCCGGCGCGGAGGTGGTGGGGCCTACCGGCGCATTCTATCAGGCCACCTGTGCGGCCTGGGATGCGGACCTGGGCGATGCCTTTCGTCGAAACTTCGACACCGACATACCGACCGTCATCGTGCACGGGGATTGGGACACGTCGACGCCGCTGGAGAACGCCCTGGAGCTGCTCCCCCACTTCAACAGCCACCACTTCGTCCTGGTGGAGCGGGGCACGCACGGGGCGATCGGCGAGGCCATCCGCGCCTCGCCCGAGCTGTGGGAGGGGCTGGCGGCGTTCATCGCCAGCGGTGACATGTCACGCCTGCCCGAACGGGTGACCTTGCCGCCCCCCGAGTGGCTGCCGCCGCCGGAGGAATAGTCGCCCGAGGGCGAGCGGCACGCAGGTCGAGCATCTCGCGCGCGCCGCTTCGGAGCGCTCAGCGGTCCGGGAAGACGCCCCGCTCGCTCACACGCCGGCCGACGTCGCCGGGGGCGCGCGTCGGCCCCAGCGGGCCCCGAGCAGCACGCCCACGATCCCCAGCACCGGGTTGAGCCACATGAGCCACGTGGGGGGGCGCGCCTGCGTCATCGCGTCGGTCATGGACACGGTCCCGGGTCGCGGGCCCGCCACCGCCTCGCCCTCGGGGAACGCCGAGAGCACGCTCATCACGAGGATGATGACGATCAGCAGCAGCACGGCTTGGCCGCCGGTCCCCACCCGTGCCGCCAGCCACCCGCCGCCCATCGCCGCGAGCAGGCCGATGACGATGGTGCTGACGATCCAGCCGCCGGACACTTCCCACACGCCGGGCCGGAACGCGCCGTCGGGACCCATCGCCACCCAGGTCAGCGACAGCAGGACGAACACGATGGCGAACATGGCCACGTACCCGAGCACCGCGGCTCCGATGTTTCTCCACATGGCTCTTCTCCGGACTGGTGGCGAGCGGTCGAAGGCGTAAACATCCCGCGTGCGACGGGTCGCGGCAAGCACGCGAGCCCCCGACGCTCGCCGACTTCACGCTCGCGGCCTCGAATCGTTGTACCGGAGGGTGAGGTCGCCATCGAACAGGAGTCGGGTAGGCCGGGCAACCGGCCCGGCCCCCGGGCTCGGCCACCGAAGCGACCCCACCGTCGACCTTCGCGAGGAGAATCCGACATGCACACCCCCACCGAGACGGAGCTCGAGCGGCTGCGCTATCCCATCGGCCGCTTCGAAGCGCCCCAGACCCCACTCCCCGCGGAGGAGCGCCGGCGCATGATCGACCAGATCGCCCGGACGCCGGCCGACGTCCGGCGCGCGGTCGAAGGGCTGGACGAGACGCAGCTCGACACCGCCTACCGCCCCGGGGGCTGGACCGTGCGGCAGGTCGTGCACCACCTCCCGGACAGCCACCTCAACGCCTACGTGCGGTTCAAGCTCGCGGCCACCGAGGACCACCCGACGATCCGCACCTACGACGAAGCCGCCTGGGGCGAGCAGTCCGACGCCCGGACCGCGGACATCGCGCTGTCCCTGGCCATCCTGGACGCGCTGCACGCGCGCTGGACCGGGTGGCTCCGGTCGCTCTCGCCGGCCGCTTGGCGACGGACGCTCGCGCATCCGGAGTGGGGCGACTTCGACCTGGACCAGGTGCTGTCCATGTACGCCTGGCACGGCCCTCATCACATCGCGCACATCACGAGCTTGCGCGACCGCGAGGGCTGGTAGGGCCGGGTCAGGTCGGAGGGCGGAAGAGGAGGCCGGGACCTTCGGAGCGCAGCGCTTCGACCGAGGTGACGCCGCACAGCTGCATGGCATTGCGGACCTCCTCGCCCAACAGGGCGAGCACCCGCGTAGCGCCCGCTTCGCCGTCCACGGCGAGCCCCCACAAGACGGGACGTCCCACGCACACCGCGTCGGCGCCGAGAGCGAGGGCCTTCACCACGTCGGTGCCGCGCCGGATCCCCCCATCCACGAGCACGGGAAACGCGGCGGGCTCGGCCCCGGCCGCCCGCACGCCCTCCAACACGCCCGGCAGCGCATCGATCGTGGCGGGGGATGTGTCCAGCTGCCGTCCGCCGTGGTTCGACACGATCACGCCGGCCGCACCCGATTCCGCCGCCAGGCGCCCGTCGTCGGGGTGCACGACCCCTTTGATGAGGACGGGTAGACGGGTGAGACCCCGTAGCCAATCGACGTCGTCCCACGAGAGCGCCGGGTCGAACATCCGGGTCACGTAAGCCGCCAGGCCCGATCCCGCTTCGACCTGCCCCACGCGCCCGGCGTCCGCCGTCAGGTTCGGGAGCCCCACGCCCTCGGGCAGCGCGAACTGGTTGCGTACATCGCGCTCGCGCACCCCCCACACCTGCGCGTCGACCGTGAGCACGATGGCCGCGCACCCCGCCGCCTCGGCCCGCTTCACCAGATCGGCGGTGGCCGCGCGATCGCGGTACACGTAGAGCTGGAACCACACCGGGCCGGCGGCGGCCTCGACCACATCCTCCATCGCGGTGGTGGAGAGCGTGGAGAGGATGAGGACGGTGCCTACGGCGCCGGCGGCGCGCGCCGTGGCCCGCTCGCCCTCGTCGCAGGCGAGGCGGTGGAATGCCGTGGGCGCCACCAGCACGGGCAACGCCAGCTCGTGCGCGAGCAGCGGTGTCGATAAACTACATCCGCTGATATCACGTAACACGCGATAACGCAGCTTGATACGATCGTAGGCCTCGCGATTCTCGCGCAGGGTGATCTCGTCCCGCGCCCCGCTCGCGTAATAGTCGAAGGCCATCGATGGCAGGCGCTCGGCGGCGGCGCGACGAAAGTCGGCGAGGTTGAGGAGGCTCATGCGCCCCAGACTACGTCGGCGGCGCGCGCCGCCACCACCCCCGGCCACGCCCCGCTCTCGAAGCCCTTGTGGGCGGCGCTAAGGAGCGCCAGTTATCCCGATCCCCACGGCGAGGCGAGCTCGAATGGCCTGGCTGCAAGCACATTGGATCGCCTTGGCGCTCCTGGCGGGCTACGGCGTGCTCCTCGTGCGCCACGCGCTCGAAGGGCGACGGGGCACGCACGGTCGCACCGATTACTACGTCGGCGGCCGGTCCATGGGGGGCGTCGTCATCGGGCTCTCGTTCTTCGCGACCTACTCGAGCACCAACAGCTTCGTCGGCTTCTCGGGCCAAGCGTACACCTACGGCGCTCCCTGGCTGCTGCTCGCGCCCGCCGTCGTCGTGTTCTCTTTCGCCTCGTGGCTGTGGATCGCCCCGCGCCTGCGTGCGTTCACCGCGGCCGTGGACTCGGTCACCCTGGCCGACTACGTGGGCTTCCGCTTCGAGAGCCGCGCCGCGCGCACCGTATCGGCTCTCATCGTCATCTTCGCCAGCTTCCTGTACATGACGGCCGTGTTCAAGGGGATCGGCAACCTCCTCGAGGTGTTCCTAGACATCCCCTATCTGGTCGCCATCGGTTTCGTGTTCGTGGTGGTCATGGGATATACGGCGGTGGGCGGTTTCATCTCCGTGGTCAAGACCGATGCGGTGCAGGGCATCGTGATGATCGGCGCGGGGATCCTCCTCTTCTGGGGGACCATCGAGGCGGCGGGGGGCCTCGGCGCGATGGACGCGGTGCGCGAGGGCCCCGCGACCGCGGGGCTCTTTCGCTGGGACGCCGCCATGCCGTTTCCCGTGCTGATCGGGATCATCGTGGCGGGCACGCTCAAGTTCATCGTGGAGCCACGGCAGCTCTCGCGCTTCTACGCGCTCGCCGACCACCGCGCGGTGCGCCGCGGCCTGTGGGTCTCGACGGGCGCGTTCCTTCTCGTCTACACGCTGCTCCTCCCCATCGGGCTGTACGCCCACGCCATCGTGGGGAGCGGGATCACCGAGTCGGATCTCGTGGTCCCCACCCTGCTCGGCCAAGCCGACATCCTGCCGGCCCTTCCCGCCGCCTTCATCGTGGTCGCCATGCTGGCGGCGGCGATGTCCTCGCTGGACAGCGTGTTGCTCGTCATGGCCTCCACGTGGGAGCGCGACGTGGTCTCGCTGTTCCGCCACGTGGAGGAAGAGCGCGTGGTGGCGGAAACGCGCCGCTACGTGGCGCTCTTCGCGACGATCACGGCCCTGATCGCGATCGAGCCGCCGGGGAGCATCGTCACGCTGACCGCGTTCTCCGGAAGCCTCTACGCGGCGTGCTTCTTCCCGGCGGTGGTGCTCGGGCTGTGTTGGAAGCGCGGCACCGGCGCGGGCGCGGTCGCCTCGTTCGTGATCGGCGTGCTCGTGCTCCTCGTCTGGGACCTGATTCCGGGCAGCGGATTCGTCCACGAGGTGTTCCCCGCCATGGCGCTCTCCCTGCTCGCCTACATCGGGCTCGCGCTGGCCCGCCCTCCCCTCGCGACGGCGGCGCGGCTCGCGGACCGACGGCCCGGCCCATGAGGGTGCCCCACGGCACCGTCCTGCCGCCGCGCTCCCCCTGCCCCCGATGATCTCGAAGCGAGGCGTCCCCGCTTGCATTTATTTAAGCGAATACTAAAATAATTGTCATGCATGCGAGATCGGGGGCGGGGGTCGACGCGTTGCGGACGGCGACGCAGCCGCGTCGGCTGCAGATCCTGGAGCTCATCTGGGATGGGGAGCGGAGCGTGGGCGACATCGCCGCGCGCGTGCCGGTGAGCACGGCCGCCGTATCCCAGCATCTGTCCAAGTTGAGGGACGCCGGCCTGGTGGCCGTGCGGCGCGACGGGCGGCACCGGTACTACCGGGCTCGCAAGGAAGACATGGGAGCGCTCGCCGTGATCCTCGAGTCCTTCTGGTCGGATCGCTTGCGTGCGCTCAAGGACATCTCGGAGGCCGAGGAGCGTCGCCGCGGCCGCCCCCCCGGAGGGCGAAGACCGCGGGTTCCCAGCGAGAAAGGACGCGAACGTTGACCGATCAGACGCAGGACCCGCTCATCGACCTTTCCATCTTCATCGAGGCGAGTCCGGAGACCGTATGGGGCATCCTCTCCGATCCACGGCGGTTCTCGCGTTGGATGGAGGGCGAGGTGACGTTCGAGACCGAGGTGGGGAGCGCGTTCGAGGCGGCCTTCCCCGCCTTCCAGACCATCGTTCGCGGGGAGATCGTCTCGTTCGAGCCCGACGACCGCCGCATCGCGTTCACGTGGGGCGTGGGGTCGGGGCCCCAGGCCGACAGCTTCCCGGTCGGATCCTCGCTCGTGGCCTTCGAGGTACAGCCCGAGGAGGGGGGGGCGCGGGTGTCGCTCCGACACTCGACCCTCCCCTCGGCCCAGGAGGCGCAACAGCACGAGACGGGATGGCGGTTCCATCTCAGCCGCCTGGCGCTGTTCGCGAACCGTCGCGACCTGGGCGAGGCGCTCGAGCGCACGCTCGAGGCGTGGTTCGCGGCCTGGAACGAGCCCGACGGGACCGAGCGACGGCGGCGGCTGGAGGCGTGCTGCGCCGAGGACGTCCTGTTCCGCGACGATTACGCCGAGACGCGGGGGATCGACCGACTCCACCTGCACATCGGGAACACGCTGCGGTTCATTCCCGGGTGGCGTCTCGAAGCGGACGGGCCGCCGCGTGTGTGTCGGGGCGAGGCGCTCGTGGATTGGCGGGGGATCGGCTCGACGGGGGGAGCGATCAGCGGCACGAACCACCTCCGTGCCGGAGCGGACGGCCGTCTCCAGCGCGTCACGGGCTTCACGAGAGCCTGAGGGCTCGGCGGCTGTCCGTCAGTCGAGCTGCAGCAGTCGGAGGCCCAGCGCACAGCACAGCGATCCGCTCGCGGCGCCGTCGGAGAGATCCGTCGGGGGTCGCCACGCCCAGGACGCGTATTGGGTGACGCCCGGCGCGGACTGCGGCACGGCGGGCACGCCCGAGACGATGCGGGCTCCGTAGAGCTTCATCGCGAGACGGTAGCGCGGCCGGGCCACGCTTCCCTCGATGAGGAGGGACCCCTGACGGGTCGTCACGCCAAGCTTGTCGCGGCCGATCCGGGCGATCAGGTCCGCCTCGTCCTCGCCCGAGCGAAGCGATCCGGCCGGGAGCCCCCACACGCCGGGAAGCTCTTCGTCGTTGGGCGGCCGGCGCACCAAGAGCCACTCCACCCCCTTGCCGTCGGCCCCGGTGTCCGGCGGTCTCGTGATGACGAGGGCGATGGCGCGCTTGGACCTCACGGCCGCGCCCGCGATTCGACCTCGCGGCGCGCCCGACCGATCGGCTCGTGGGTCGGGCTCGGGATTCCGTCGCTCTCGAAAGACGCGTCCTCCCGACCCCCGACCGCCTTCGGATCCGGGAGCGTCTCCTGCCCGGATGTGGGGGTGGGACAAAGGGCGATGCCCAGCAGCGCGATC
>JBFIOX010000137.1:0-6880 GCA_041610455.1 Gemmatimonadota bacterium | reverse complement strand
GCGACCGGGGGCCGCGGATCCGCACGCTGTCCGGATCCACTTGCGGGCCCTCCACCACGAAGCCGGGCGGGGCCCTCGCGGCGCTGACCGCCACGACGGGAACCAGGCGACTCATCAGCGACTCGAAGCGCACGGGCACGCGGCCCGGAACGACCGCGGTCGGGCGCACGTTGAGCGAGCGGTCGTAGACGACCTCGGAAGGCGAGAGCGGCACCTCCATCAGCGTGTCGTCGACGGTGTCGATCACCTTCCGGATCGTCGGCTGGTTGAGGAGCGAGAAGATGTCGCCGCCGCGGCCCTCGAAGATCGTGGTCACCACCGGCATGACCTCGCGCACGGTCCACGCCGAGTCGGTGACCTCCACCACCAGGCGGGTGGCCACCTGCTGGTCGTTGCGCTCGCGGTCGGCGGCCACGTTGAGCCACAGGAGGACCGACAGGACGACGGCCGCCACCTTGTAGGGCCAGTTGTGGGTGAACGCGCCCCGGAGATCCACGATTCGGCCTAGGGCGCGCGCTCGAGATTCCGCTCCGTCGTGTCGCGACGGGCGGAGGGCACCTGCTCGGTGACGTCACGGCTCAGCGAGTCGGGCGGCGGCCCGGATACCACGACCGACACGAATCCGGTACTGCGCAGCGAGGCGCCGGGGGCCGGGCTCTGCGACACCACGCGGCCGGGCCCCTCCTCGGCATCCACCTGGTAGCGGACGGCGCCCAGCTGCAGCTCGGCCTGCTGCAGCAGATCCTCGACGTCGTCCACGTGTCGCCCTCGGAGGTCCGGCACGAGGACGATCGCGCTGCCCTCGCCGAGCACGAGCTCGATCGGCGCCGGCAAGCTGACTCGCGTGCCGGCGGGCGGCCGCGTCTCGATCGCCCCCGCTCGGCCGCCGGGATCCCGCGCGCGCACCACCTGGACTTCGAAGCCCAACCGTCGCAGCAGGCGCGTGGCCTCGGCCCCACCGAGCCCCACCAGATCCGGAACCGTGCGAACGGGCACCCCCGCGCTCGTGGCGAGCGTGACCGTGTCGCGAGCGTGCGCGAACTGCCCCGGGAGCGGACTCTGCGCGACGACGGTCCCCTCGGCCGCTTCCGGATGCCGGAGGCGCGCGCCGGCGACCGGCGTGAAGCCGAGCTCCTCGACCCGGGAGCGGGCCTCGGCCAGGGGCATTCCGATCAGTGATGGCACGCGCGTGAATCGCCGATCGACGGGATCGGGAGACGACGGGAACAGCCACGTCGCGGCGATCGTGTAGCCCACCGCGAACGTGGCGACGACGACGGCGGCGGCGCGTCCCGCGCGCGTCCGCGCGATGCGGACGATGTCGGGCCAGGGGTTGGGTCGCTTGCGACGCGTGAAGCTCATGCCGATCTCCGGAGCCGCGCGGCGTAGGCCCCGTCGGTGCCCGTCAGCCACGGCCTCACGAACAAGTCGCCGCGCTCCGTCACGCAGCCGTCGGGCACGGCGTCCTCGGTCGGGGCCTCCCGCGCGAAGTGCGGATGGCGGGCCAGGAAGGCGTCGACCTGCTCCTCGTTCTCCTCAGGCTCCAGAGAGCAGGTCGAGTACACGAGCAACCCCCCCTCGCGCACCGCACCGGCGCAGGCGTCGAGGATCTCGGCCTGCAAGGCGGCGAGCTGAGCCAGGTCGGGAGCCTCGATCCGCCAGCGCGCATCGGGCCGACGCCGGAGCACCCCGGTGCCGGTGCACGGCACATCGGCCAGCAGGGTGCCCGCCGCGCCGATGGGCGGACGGCGCGCGTCGGCGACGGCGCACAGGATGGGGAGGCCCAGCCGGCTCCCCGTGTTGGCGGCGCGGCGCAGGCGGTCGCGCGACGTGTCCGCCGAGACCACCGGCAGGCCCGCGGCAGCGGCGAGCCCGGCCGCCTTGGTGCCGGGGGCCGCGCACGCATCGTACACGGGGCCCGCCACGTCCGCGCCCACGTAGTCCACCACCGCCGAGGCGGCGGGATCCTGGATGACCGCGTGGTTGCCCGCCAGCGCCGCCGCGGGGGAGCCGCGCACGAGCTCGTACGAGCCGGGCCAGCCGGGCAGCGGTCGGAGCTCCACCTCGTCGGACACCTGGGGCTCGCGGCCGTCGAGCATCCTGACGGTCACGCCGGGCGGCACGTTGTCGTGCTTCACGAGCCGCGCCACGTCGTGGAGGCTCCAGCGATCCAGCCACCGGCGCACGAGCCACTCCGGGTGCGACCCCCAGGTGGTCATGTAGGCGACCGGGTCCGTGTCGCGAGATGGGAAGGGATCCGCGTCCGTCTCGGCCGCGATGGTCCGCAGCACCGCGTTGATGTATCCGGCCCGGCCCGGATCCATGGCCCTCCGCGCCCATCGCACCGTCTCCCCCACCGCGGCGTGATCCGGCACGCGCAGCTCCTTGAGCTGGTACGTGCCGATGCGGAGCCAATCTGCCACGTCCGCGTCGATGCGCCGGAGCGGCCGATCGGTTTGCGACTGGATCCAGGTGTCGAGTCGGGCGCGGAGGCGGAGTGTCCCGTAGGCGATCTGCAGCGCGAGGCCGCGCTCGGAGGGCTCCACCTCCGCGAGCACTCGCTCGGCCGCGTGGTCGGCGAACGCGCCCTGACGAACCCCCGTCAGAATCCGGTGCGCCGCCGGGCGAGCGTCCAACGCCGTCAGCCCGGGATACCCTGGAGCGGGCTGGATGGCACCGCCCACTCGCGCTTGGCCATGCGGCCTGCCAGATAGGCGGCGCGGCCGGCCTCGACGGCCAGCCGCATCGCGGTGGCCATGCCCGCGGGATCTTCCGCCTCGGCGAGCGCGGTATTCATGAGTATGCCGTCCACTCCCTGCTCCATCGTAGCGCACGCGTCCGAGGCCGTTCCCACCCCGGCGTCCACGATCACGGGCACGTCGAGCCGTGACTTGATCAGCCGGATATTGAGGGGGTTGAGAAGCCCCAGCCCGCTCCCGATGGGCGAGACGAGCGGCATGACCGCCGCGACGCCGAGGTCTTCCAGCCGGAGCGCGGTGACGAGATCGTCGTTCGTGTACGCCAGCACCACGAATCCCTCGTCGACCAGCTCACGGGCCGCCGTCAGGAGGCCGGCGGTGTCGGGGAGCAGGGTGTCCTTGTCGCCGATCACCTCGAGCTTGATCCAGTCGCTCATGCCGGTCCCGCGGGCCATGCGAGCGACCCGCACCGCGTCTTCGGCCGTGTAACAGCCGGCGGTGTTCGGCAGGAGGGCGAACTCCTCGGGATCCAGGTATCGCAGGATGTCGTCGCGGTCCGGATGCTCGATGTCCACGCGTCGGACCGCCACCGTCACCATCGCGGCGCCGGAGGCGCGCAGGGCCCGCAGCATGGTCTCGGGATCGGCGTACTTGCCGGTGCCCACGATGAGCCGTGAGTCGAGCTCTCGTCCGGCGATGGTCAGCTTGTCCAATCACCCGCCTCCGACGAAGTGCACGAGCTCGAGCCGGTCTTCCGACTGCAAGATCATGTCGTCGATCTCCGTCCGCCGGACGATCTCGCGGTTGAGCTCGACGACCACCGTGCGCCCGTCCAGGCCGAGCGCACGGAGCAAAGCCGCCACCGAGGTGCCGGCCGCCACCTCCCGTGGCTCGCCGTTAACCTCGATCCGAATGTCCTCCGAGCTCGACTGTGCAGCTTCCGGCATGTCGTTCGATCATCTCTTTCAGTTCGACGGCCGCACGCGGCGGGTCGTCGCTGCCCCACACGGCCCGCCCCACTACCACGCCGCTGGCGCCGGCCCCGAGTGCCTCCGCGACCCGATCGACCCGCAATCCACCGATCGCCAGGATCGGCGTCGCGCGAGCCGTCGTCGTCACTTCCACGATCGCTGGCGCACCCGATCCCACCAGACCGGGGTGGGAAGGCGTGGCGTAGATCGTGCCCAGCACGAGGTAGTCGGCGCCCGCGTCCACCGCGGCGCGCGCGCCCTCTCGGTCGTGGACGGACGCCCCGATCCGCAGCCTCCCGCCCGACGCCGCGATCGCGGCC
Organism: Gemmatimonadota bacterium; assembly: GCA_041610455.1. Taxonomy (GTDB): domain Bacteria; phylum Gemmatimonadota; class Gemmatimonadetes; order Palauibacterales; family Palauibacteraceae; genus Palauibacter. The sequence goes on along the minus strand of JBFIOX010000137.1, from coordinate 2,890 downwards.
CGAGCTTCTTCCACCCGCAGCGCCGTGCGCCCAAGCTGCACCGCGTGAGCGCACGCCGCCAGCGCCACATCGAGCCGTCCGTTCACGACGCACCAGCCGCCGTGCGCCAGCGCGCTCTCTCGCAGGCGGATGGCCGCGGCGAGCAAGCTCCGCGTCGGCAATCGCGCCCGTAGGTGTACGGCGATGGGCCGCGCACGTTCCAGTAATGCCTCGACCCGGGCCATCCCCCCGGTCGCTTCGACCTCCGCCTCGGACACGAGCACGTGCAGCCGCGGCAGCGCCGCGTCAGGAGAAGCGCGCACCCTGGAGCCCGGCTCTCCCGCGCACCCACGCCGCGGCGGACATGCGCCGCCGCCCCGCCGGCTTCACCTCGCCGATGCGGAGCGCCCCGGCGCCAGTGGCGACGAGCAGGCCGCGGGTCGGATCGGCCTCGACGATGGCCCCGGGCGACGCGTCGACGCCGACTTCCGGCACGACCTCCGGCGCGAAGCACTGCACCGTCTCGTCCCCCAACTCGGTCCAGGCGGCGGGCCACGGGTCGCAGCCCCGGATCCATCGATCGGTCTCGCCCGCCTCTCGGCTCCAATCGATGCGCGCCGCATCGCGGTCCAGCTTGGGAGCGTAGGTGGCGCGCCCGTGATCCTGCTCGCGCTCGACCACGCCCCCCTCGCCGAGGTCTCGGAGCGCGCCCGCGAGGAGGGGGCCACCCAGCTCGGCCAGCTCGCGGTACAGCGCACCCGCGGTCGTGAGCGGGCCGATGGGCGTGGCCCTCTGCGCGAGCATGGGGCCGGCATCCAGCTCCAGCACCATGCGCATGATCGTCACCCCGCTGCGGGCGTGACCGCGGATGATGGCCCAGTTGATCGGCGCCGCGCCACGCAGCTCGGGGAGCAGCGAGGCGTGGACGTTGATGGACCCGAGCTCTGGCAGGTCGAGGATCTCCTGGCTCAGCAGCTGGCCGTAGGCGGCCACGACCGAGATGTCCGGAGACAGCGAACGCACGGCGCGCACGAACTCCGCCCCGCGCGGCCTGTCGGGTTGGAGAACGGGGACGTCGCGCGCCACGGCCCACCGCTTGACCGGGCTAGGCCTCAGCTTGCGGCCGCGGCCCGCGGGGCGATCGGGGTTCGTGACGACGCCCACGATGGCGTGCCCCGCTCCGCGCATGGCGTCCAACGACGGGAGACCGAAGTCCGGCGTCCCCCAGAAGAGAACTCTCATTCGCCGGGCATCACTCGCGCTTCTGCCACTTGCGAATGAGCATCTTCCGCTTGAGCGGGCTGACCCGGTCGACGAACAGGATGCCGTCCAAGTGGTCGCTCTCGTGCTGGATGCAGCGGCTCAACAGACCCTCGGCCTGCAGCTCGACCTCGTTCCCCTCGCCATCGAGCCCCCGCACGGTGACCCGTTCGTCCCGCTCGACGATCTCCGTCAGCCCCGGCAGGCTGAGGCAGCCCTCCTCTTCCCGGACCGACCCCTCGCGCGCCACGATCTCCGGGTTGACCAACACGCCCGGCGCCACTTCGGGGTCTCGAATGTCGTACACGAAGACGCGGAGCGGCACGCCCACTTGGGGCGCCGCGAGACCGATGCCGTCGGCATCGTACATGGTCTCCTGGAGGTCCTCGATGAGGCGCCGGAGGTCCTCGTCGAGCTCCGCCACCGCCTCGCACGACTCGCGGAGCACCGGGTCTCCGAACAAGCGGATCTCTCGAATCATGATCTTCGCCGGGCGCGCGCGGGCGCCCCGGGCACAGCGCTCACCCTTCCCTCTTCACCTGACCGATCTTGGAGCGCTCGACCTCGATACGCGTCTCCCCCGACTTGATCGTGACCCGGTCGTCCGTGAGGTGGACGATGGTCCCGATGATCCCGCCGATCGTCGTCACCTCATCGCCCTTCTTGAGCCCTTCCACCAACGCCTTGTGCGCCTGTTGCTGCTTTCGTTGGGGCCGGAAGAAGAGAAAATAGAAGATGGCCACGAACCCCATCATCATCATGAGGGTCGCCGCCGGGTTCGCCGTGCCTCCGTCCGGGGAGGCCGCGAAGAGATCGAGCATCAGCATGTGGATTCGCCTTCCTGTGCAGCGCCTTCCGCCGCCCCCTCCGGCCCGCGGTCGTATTCGGCGAGCCAGTCGTCCGCCCAGGCGTCGAAATCGCCCCGGAGGATCGCGGCCCTGGCGAGTGAAGTCAATCGAATCAGGAACCGCACGTTGTGCAGCGAGAGCAGCCGCAATCCGAGCAGCTCGTCGCTCACGAACAGATGCCGGACGTACGCCCTCGAGTACCCCCGACAGCAGGCGCAGTCGCACCCCTCGTCGATCGGCCGCCCGTCGGTGGCGAAGCGCGCGCCCTTCACGTTCACCTGACCCATCGAGGTGAACGCCGTCCCCGTGCGGCCGTTTCGGGTGGGGGCCACGCAGTCGAACATGTCCACGCCCCGCCGGATGGCGTCGAGCAGATCGGCCGGGTACCCCACGCCCATCAGATACCGGGGCAGATCGCGTGGGAGGGCGGGCTCCAAGACGTCGAGCACGCGCCGCGTGACGGGTTTCGGCTCCCCCACCGACAGCCCCCCGATGGCCACGCCCGGCCAGTCGTCGAGCGCCAGGGTGCGCTCGAGCGACTCGAGCCGCAGGTCTTCGTACGACGCGCCCTGAACGATGGGAAAGAGGAGCCCGGGGGACTCGTCCGTCGCTCCGGCCACGGCGCGCGCCCGCAGCTCGCCGTGCCGGTCGCGGCAACGCCCCAGCCAGCCCAGCGAGCGCTCGACCGCGCCGCGCGCCTCGTCGCGGCTCGCCTGTCCGGGCGGGCACTCGTCGAAGGCCATCTGGATGTCCGACCCGATGACGGTCTGGATGTCGATGGAGCGCTCGGGCGTCAGTCGATG
>JBFIOX010000136.1:0-6977 GCA_041610455.1 Gemmatimonadota bacterium | reverse complement strand
CCGGGTCCTGCGGCGGCCGGCCACCGGTGCGCACCCGGAAGCCACGGTGATCGGGGCCGAGCGCGGGCCAACCCGTGCACCCCGGCACGCCGTAGCTGGGCATGCTGGGGAACACGAAGCGGGTGTCGGGGACCGCGTAGTAGAACACGTGCCCGATCGGGATGCTGAGCCGATTGCCCATCAGCTCGGGGAAGACCTTGGGGAACCAAGGACCGAGCGCGAAGACGAAGGTCGAAGCCGACAGGATCCCCTCGGGCCCGATGCCGACTCCGGTCAGCCGACCCCCGTCGCGCCTGCCCAGCGAGGCGCGCGCGAGCAGGATCTCGCCTCCCTCCTGCTCGAACCGCTTGGCGACCGACTCGATGGCCCGCCGCGCCCGCACCACGCCCGCCTGGGGCTCGTACAACGCCGTCGTGACCCCCTCTGGGCGGATCCACGGCCACCGGTAGCCGATCTCCTCGGGTCCCAGGGTCTCGTGGGCGATCCCCAGGGTCTCCCAGTGGGCGACCGTGTCTTCCAGATAGGGCTCCATCTCCTCGCGCATGATCAGGTCACCGGTCTGGAAGAACACCCGGGGCAGGAGAAGCTCGGCTCCCTCCTCGTCCCACTGGATCCAGCGACGGGTGGCCTCGTCGGCCCAGCGCGCCCACAGGAGCCCATGCGGGCGGTCGCCGTACGAGGTGCGCACGCCACGCGTCTCGCCCCCCGAGGTGGAGCGGGAGTTGCCGGGGCCATAGGGGTCGACGACGGTCACGGTGGCACCCAGGCGTACCAGGTTGAGCGCCGTCCACATGCCGAACGTCCCCGCGCCGATGACCGCGACGTCGGGCGCCTGTCCGGGACCGCGCCGGAGCGGCGTCATCCGTGGCGCCGGGACCGTACCGAACAAGGGGCGGACCCCGGCGAGCGTGAGGCCCGCTCCCACGCCGGCCGTCTTGAGGAATTGTCGTCGGTCGATGTCCATGCCGCGTCCTCGGTTCCGCTTCACCTCGCCTCGGCGATCAGGCTAGCGATCGGCGCCGTCCACCGGCAGCCGATCGAGGGCCTCCTGCGTGGCGACGAGCTCGATGTCCCCCGCCGCGTGCCCGTTCAGCGAGAGCACGTAGGCGATAACATCCACGTACTGCTGATCGCTCAAAGAGCCCGGGGCGTTCTCGGGCATGGTCTCGGTCACGTTGCGGTAGAAGTCCCACGCGGTGCGGCGGCGCCACCGGAAGAGGAAGTCGCGGCCCCGGAACTCGCTCGTCGCGTGGCACTCGCCGCACTGGACGCCGAACTCGTCGCGGCCCCGAGCGGCCTGCGCGGCGGTGAACCCGACGGCGGCGCTCGCCGCGGATGACGGTCCCGGGCCCGCGCCGGCGGAGGCGGCGCCGGCCTCCGTGGGGCCCGGAGCGGGCGTGGCCGGCGGCGCCGTGCCCCCGCAGCCGAAAGCGGCCAGGAGGCCGCCGGACGCGAGGAGCAGGGAAGGCCGGGAGCCCCGGCGGACGCGTCCGGAACGGGAAAAAGGAGTCGTGAAGATCGACATGGCCCGCAAGCTGCGCCGGCCGCCCGACCCTCTGCAAGGAGCGGCGACCCATCGCGCCTCGCGGTCGATCGGGGTAGGATGGGCGCGGGGGGCCGATCGTCACGCCGGGGGATCGCGGCGCTGCTGGGGGATCGGATGTGCGCGGCGACCTGCCATGAGAATACCGCCATGTCCGACCAGGAGGCCCGCATGCTCAGGATTCGCCCGGCGATCTTCGTCGCCACCCTCCTCGCAGTCTCGACCCACGCGGTCGCGCAGGAGCCCGAGCCGATCTTCCAGCAGGTTCCGGCGGTCCTTTACGAGACCTATCGGGGCACGACGTCCAACTTCGACGACTACTTCCGGATGCTGGTGCAGAAATACGCCGGCACGGACGGGTACGGCTGGGCCGTCTACCGAGAGAACGGAAAGGTCGCCTATCGCATCACGGCCCTTCCGGAGGGGCTCGCCTCGGTGCTCCCCGTCCAGCAGGCGCGCGGCGCCAGCTTCCAGGAGTTCGACGAGAACCAGTTGGCGCTTTGGAGCCAGTCGTGGGCGACCCGGCACGCGGCCATGTACAACGCCGCCCCGGACCTCAGCGTGGTGCCGGCTGGCTTCACCGTGGACGACATCCGCGCGCAGCCTTACCACCGCGTCATCGTTTACCACCTGAAGTGGGATCAGGCGGGGGCATTCCGTGAGGCCCTCGCGCGGCGATCCGAGCTGGACCGCGCGGCAGGGATCGAGAACTTCGTGCTCACGGTGTGGAACGGCGGCTTCGGCACCGAGGGGCAGACCGTGATGCTCCGGGTCTCCGCGGAGAGCCGCGAGGCGGACGCGGGGCCGAACCGCGCGGCCCGCATGGCCAAGCGCCAGCCCTACTGGGAAGAGTGGGTGGCCTTGACGCGGACCATGGCGGACGCCGCCTGGGCCATGGATGTGCACGACGAGTGGCGCCAGAACGATCTCTCCTGGACGCCCGCCAACTGAAGCCAGGGGCGCGCACGCGACCGGCCCGCCGCCTGGGCGGGTCGGTCGGATCTCCACCGTCCGGTAGGGGGTAGAGGCGGGCGCGCACCTCGGTACGCCGGCGAGGGCGCGGAAATCGCTCGGACCGGCGAGATCACTGAGGCGAACAACATGCAGCGACAAGCTGATCGTTTCGGGTCGCGCCGGCGCGCGCGCCCGTCGCTCGGTCGTGCGTTCGTTCGGGGCCGCGGGGCGCTCGGGTCGCTCGGCGGGGCCCTCGCGCTCGTGGCCGCCCTCGTCGGTCCGCTCGCCGCGGGCCAGGGGTCGGGAGGCGCGATCGTGCCGCCTGGGAGCGAAACGCGCGTTGCGGCCGGGCCGGCCCCCTGGCTCTACGTGTGCGTCCAGGACGAGGCCAAGGTGGCGGTCGTCGACATGGCCACGCTCGAAGTCGCCCGGGTCATCGACCTCACGAAGCTCGGCTTCTCGCGTACCGCGAAGCCGCACCACATCGCGGTGGAGCCTGATGGAGCGCACTGGTACGTGTCGCTGATCGGCGAGAATCGCGTCGTACGCTTCGACCGCGACGGGAACCTGGTGGGTCAATACGAGACGGCGACCCCTGGGATGTTGGCGTTCCATCCGGCGCACGAGCTGCTCATGGCCAGCCGCTCGATGAGCGCGGTGAACCCGCCCTCGCGGGTGAGCGTGCTCGGCGCGACCGACATGGAGGGCGACGAGATCGAGGTGTTGTTCCCCCGGCCCCACCCCATGGTGGTCACGGGGGACGGCCGCTGGGCGTACACGGGCAGCCTCGGGGTCAACCAGATCGCGGCGATCGATCTGGAGTCCGAAGAGGTCACGATCACCGAGGTGGCGGGGCCGCCGCACGCGTTCGTCCAGTTCGCGCTTTCACCCGACGACCGCACCATGGTGGCCACGACCGAGCTGTCGGGGCGCCTCATGGCCTGGGATCTCGCCGATCCGGCGAACCCGGCCCTCCTCGCCGATGTCGACGTGGGTCCGAAGGCCTTCGACCCGATCTACGCACCCGATGGCCGGTCGGTGTGGGTGCCGGTGAAGGGGGCCAACCAGTTGGCGATCGTAGACGTGGAGACGTGGTCGGTGGTCGAGCGCCTCGAAGCACCGTCGCTACTCCAGCCGCACGCGATCCTGTTCTCGCCCGACGGCCGACACGCCTTCGTGTCGAACAACAACACGGCCGATCACATGGCGGGCCATGCCGACGCGGGCACGGACGCGGCGACGCACCCCCCCGCTCCCGGAAACGTCACGGTGATCGAGGTGGAGACCCGGAAAGTGGTCAAGGTGCTGGAGCTGGGCCCGAACGTCACGGGCATGGGCAGGGCGCAAGATTCCTGAGCGGGCGCGGGCGGAGTCGCCGCCGCCCCGAAAACCCGAGAGCCGAGACGGCGCACCGCCCCACGCCGCGTCGCCCCGGGCCTCCCGATCGCGCCCGTACGCCGGGCGGCGGCGGGCCTCGTGATCGTCTCGATCGAGCATCGCTTCATCTTCCTGAGCATGCCGAAGTGCGCTTCCTCGGCGCTCTATCGCGCGCTGCGCGACGAGGCGCAGGTCACCGCGTACGGCCGCCCTCCACTCAAGCACACTCCGTATGACGCGCTGGAGCGCTTCATCCTTCCCTACCTCGAAGAGCGTGTGGGCCTCGGCCGAGATGACTTTCGCGTGTTCTGTGTCTTTCGCGAGCCGGTCGAGTGGCTGGGCAGCTGGTATCGGTACCGCACGCGGCGCGCGCTCGCCGACCCCCGCCACCCCAGCCATGCGCACTACACCGGGGAGGTGAGCTTCGACGAGTTCGCTCGGGCCTGGATGTGTGACGTCCCCCCACCTTACGCGGACGTAGGGTCGCAGGCGGCGTTCGTGGCCGATGGGGGAGGCGGGATCGGCCCCGATCGACTGTTTCGGTACGACGACCTGGACGGCATGGTGCGCGATCTGAGCGATCTGCTCGGCCGGCGGCTGCGCCTGAAGCGGCGCAAGGTGAGTCCGAAGGGGCGGCTCGAGCTCGACGAACCGACGCGGCGGGCGCTGCGCGAGCGACTGGCCCCGGATTACGAGATCTACGAAGCGCTCGGACGCGACTGAAGGAAGCGTAGACCCGCTAGGGCCCCACGAGGTCGACCGACGCCGCGGCCATCAGCTTTAGGGCCTCAGCAGGTCGACCGCCGCGGCGGCCATCACCTTCGCGGCGGTCAGGATATCGTCCACCGCGCACGACTCGTCGGGTTGGTGGGCCTGCTCGAGCTCTCCCGGGCCGTACGCGACGCAATGCTCCACGCCCGCGATTCTCGCCACGTGCTTGTGGTCGTACGTGCCGGGGCTGGCGACCAGCGTCGCCTCCGAACCGACGATGCGCCGGATTGCGCGCTCGAGCGCGCCCACCAGCGGGGAGCCGCGCGGGGTCATGGTGGGCTCGACGACGAGCAGGTCGACGAGGTCGTAGCGACGCCCCGGGTCGCCTTCGCGCGCGTCTTCGAGCAATGCCTCGATCTCGGCCTTCACGTCGTCGAAGGACTCCTCGATCAAGAAGCGGCGGTCGAACACGGCCTCGGCGCGGTCGGCGACGCACGGCGTCTGGAGCGGCGGGACGGCCGGATCTCCCTCGTGATCCTCAGCCCCCCGGTCCGCCCCTGAGATCAGCGCCTCCAGCGCTCCCGACAGCCCTACGTCGGCCTGTCCGCCCCGCACGGAGTTCACGTTGATGGAGCCGCGCCGGGCGGCACGACGTCGAAGTGGCCGTTCAGGTGGAGGCACGTCCCGCCTCCGCGGCCGGGGAGCGTGCCCAGCACGTTGACCCGCGGATGCTCGGTCGTGTGCTCGGGCCGCCCGGCCGGCTCGAGACACTCCACCTCGAAGCCGAGCGCTCGCAGGCGGCGCCCGATGAGCTCGGCGCATTCCGGGTAGCGGTCCCCGGGCGGATTGACGGTGGGGATGCGGATCAGCTCGGCGGCGAACCCGACCATCTCGTCCCGCACGGCGTCGAGCTCGGCCAGCGCGCGGGCGACGATCGCGTCGGCCGTCATCGCCGACATCGACCCGGGCCCCCCGGGACGGGTCCGCGCGGGAAGTCGGAGAGGAGCGGTTCGTCGGAGCGCGAAGCCGGGGGTTGAGTCCGGGCGAGCGAGCTATAATGGGGCGCGGGGGAGCCCCGGCAGGCCGCACTGGCGCGGCTCCCGGACCACGGCCCCCGAGGAGGGCGGATGAGACGAGCCTGTGTGGTCGTGATGGCGTGCATGCTGGCGAGCGCGTCCATCGTCCCCGCGGGATGCGTGGCGCAGGACGAGGCGCGCGGGCCCGGCCTGACCGCCGTGGAGGGCCTCAACCTAGGCCACTTCACCCTGGAAGAAAGGCCCACGGGGTGCACGGTGATCCTGGCGGAGGGGGGCGCGGTGGGCGGTGTGGACGTGCGCGGGGGAGCCCCGGGGACCCGCGAGACGGACCTGCTCGACCCCGTCAACACGGTGGATCGCGTGCACGCGGTGGTGCTCGCCGGCGGGAGCGCGTTCGGTCTCGACGCCGCGTCGGGTGTGGTACGATATCTGGACGAGCGCGGCGTCGGCGTCCGGGTGGGTTCGCACGCCGTCCCCATCGTGACCGGTGCCATCCTGTTCGACCTCGGCGTGGGGTCGGGTGCGGTGCGCCCCGGTCCCGAGTGCGGCTACCGGGCCGCCCGCGCCGCCAGCTCGGCCGCGCCCCAGGAAGGGAGCGTGGGCGCCGGCGCGGGGGCGACGGTGGGCAAGCTTCGCGGCCTGGAGCGGGCCATGAAGGGCGGGGTGGGAACGGCATCGATCACCCTGGCGGACGGGCTCACCGTCGCGGCCGTCGTGGCGGTCAACGCGCTCGGCGACGTCATCGATCCCTCTACGGGCCGGGTCGTGGCGGGAGTGCGCACCGCCGATGGCCGGGGGCTGGCCGACGCGCGGGTCCTGCTCCGAGACCGAGGCGCACAGGGAGCGGGCACGGGGGAGGCGCTCGAGCCCGGCCCGGCCGGTGCGAACACCACCATCGGCGTCGTCGCCACGAACGCGCGGCTGACCAAGGCGCAGATCACGAAGGTGGCGCAGATGGCGCAGGATGGGATCGCGCGCGCCATCTATCCCTCGCACACGCCGAGCGACGGGGACACGGTGTTCGGGCTGGCGACGGGCACGCACGCGGGATCGGTGTCGGTGTCCCTGGTGGGCGCGCTCGCGGCCGACATGCTCACGGAGGCGATCCTGCGCGCCGCGCGAGAGGCACGCGGACTGCCCGGATTGCCCTCGGTGGCGGACCTGGAGGCGGGGGAAGGAAGCGGATCGGGCGGAGTCCGGTGACTCCGGCCCCGCCGGCTTCCCGCGACCCCGCCCGGCGCGGAGGCGCGAAATGGCCATGACGCCCGCACTCGCGGCGCTGCTGGCCTATTCGGTCGGTTTGATCGCGCTCGGCGTGTGGATCGGGCGTCGCGTGGGCGGGGCGGGCGGGTTCT
>JBFIOX010000135.1:0-7049 GCA_041610455.1 Gemmatimonadota bacterium | reverse complement strand
GGCTGGGCGGCATGGGGATCGCCACCTTGGCGGCGTGGTGGGCGCAGGGCCGCGCGCCGGGAGCCCTCGGCCTGGGCGTTCCCGGGACGTGGCGCTTCTGGTCCACTCTGGCCGTCGCGGGCACCGCCGCGGGGCTGCTGGCCCTGCAGGCGAGAGCCGTCCAGCGGGACCCGCGCGCCCGACAGACGGCCCGCGGCGCGCTCGAGCCGGTGCGCGATTTCCTGCCGGTTACGCGCCGGGAGCTCCGCCTGTTCCGGGCCGTCTCGCTGTCGGCCGGCGTGGGGGAGGAGATCTTCTACCGGGGGTTCCTGATCTGGTACCTGTCGCAGTTCCTCCCGCTGTTCTGGGCGGTGGCGGTCAGCACGCTCCTGTTCGGCCTCGCCCACGCGATGCACGGCATGGGCGCGACCGTTCGCGCGACCCTCTCCGGGGCGGTGTTGGCGGCGTTGTTCCTGTTCAGCGGAGCGTTGTGGGCTTCGATGCTGTTGCATGCGGCGATCGACCTGAGCAGCGGCGAGACCGGCATGGCCGCGTTCGGTGATGGCGGGCCGGGGGGCGACTCGTGAAGTTCCTGGGATGAGACTCTTGATCGCCCTCGTGGGGAGTGACGCGGGGATCTCGTTCTGGGGCGCGCTCGGCATGCGGCTTCGCGGCACCCTCAAGCCCGAGGTCGTGTATCCGATCATCTCGGCGGCCCGTTGGAACCTCGATGTCCCCGTGTACGCCATCGAAGCGCACTTCCTCTCGGGAGGCGACACGCAGGCGGTGACCAACGCCTGCATCCTGCTCGATCGGGCCGGCCTGCCGTTCGACTTCCATCGCCTGGCCGCCTGCGATCTGGCCGGGTGGGACGCGCTCGCCATGGCGCAGGCGCTGCTCGAAGCGCGGCGGCAGTTTCCCGAGCTAGAGTTCGCCGAGCTCTCCCGGCGCCGGTCCCTCGGAGAGGATGTGGTCGCCGAGATCGAGAAAGGGACCTTCGTCCCCGACGCGCAGAGCGATGGTTGGCGCGTCCGATTCGAGCACGGCCCGCTCACGCGCGATGAGCTGGAAGCCCTCGTCGCGCGGGGCGAGGTTCCGCGGGACGCCCTGGCGTTGCGTCCCGGGGGCGTCGAATGGGTGCCGATCGGGCGCCTCGGTCTGGCGCGACCCCCCGATCCCGACTGACGCCTCCCGACCAGAGGCAGGCCACTTCCGCAGAGCCGCGCCGCCCATCACTTCGGGACCAGCGAAGCCCCGCAGACGAGGCAGTAGGAGGCCGCGGGGTCGTCCTCCACGTGTCCGCACTTGGGACACGCCTGCACGGGCCGGCCCCGCTCCGGCCGGGTCGCGATCTCGGCCGTCACGATGCCGGTGGGGACCGCGATGATCCCGTAACCCAGGATCATGAGGAGCGCGGCCAGGCTCTGGCCCAGGGTCGTCTGGGGCGTGATGTCGCCGAAGCCCACCGTGGTGAGCGTCACAATGCTCCAGTACACGCTTCGCGGGATGCTCGTGAAGCCCGCATCCGCGCCTTCGATGAGGTACATGGCCGAGCCGACCACCACGGCGGCGCTGACCACGTACACCAGAAACACGGTGATCTTGTAACGGCTCGCCCGCATGGCATCGAGCAGGAGCTGCGCCTCGCCGACGTACCGCGCCAGCTTGAGCACCCGGAACGCCCGCGCGACGCGCAGCACGCGCACCACCATGAGGTACTGCCCGCCGGGCACCAGGAGGCTGAGGTAGGTCGGCACGACGGCCAGGAGGTCGATGAGCCCGAAGAAGCTGAACGCATAGCGGGCCGGACGATCGACGGACCACAGGCGGGCGGCGTACTCGAGCGTGAACAGGAGCGTGAACAACCACTCCATGACGCCCAGCGAGGTCCCGTGCTCGAGCCGGATGGGCTCGACCGACTCCAACATGAGGACGAGGATGCTGGCCAGGATGGTGAGGATGAGCGCGCCGTCGAAGACCTTGCCGGCCAGGGTCGTGTGGTCGAACAGGATGTGGAAGAGCACCGCCCGGTCGGACCCCGCGCGGCCCGCCGGCTGGAGGGTGGGCGGAGGCTCGCGCCGCGCCCGCTCCTTCTTTCCACGCCTCGACGTCTCGTCCCGCAATCCGATCCGCACGAGGAAATCGCGCAACCGCCGACGGAGGCGACGCGAGAACAGTCGCAGCGCGACGGTTCCCTGAAGCTCGACGCGGGCGCGCTCTGCCTGGAGTCGCGCCTCCAGGGGACGCGCGCTGGCGAGTTGGCTCTCGATCCGTTCGAGGAGCGCCGCGAAGTCCCCGGCCAGGGCCTCGACGGTCTCGCGCCGATCGGTCTCCAGCCCTTCGAGCGCCTCCGCCAGGGTCGCCCGCGCGGCGTCGAGCGCCGTGGACGCGACGTGCAGCGATTCGCGCGTCCGGCGGCGGGCCCCGGGGCTCTCCTCGCGACCTTCCTCCATCGCCGCATCGACGGCCGCGTCGAGCCGGAGCTCGAGCAGCTCGCGCACCTCCTGGACGTGCCCCGCGGCCCGCTCGGTGGCGGATGCGGCACGCTCGCGAAGATGGGCCAGGGCGGGTCGCAGGGTGCGCTCCACCGCTCCCGTGGCGATGAGCCGGAACTCGTAGCTCGTGGTCTCCGGGTAGGAGCGCGGCGGCCGTTCAGGATCGGGAAGCTCGCTGGGGTCGACGACCTCGAATTCCTCGGGTAGCGACTCCAGCCGATCCTCGATGCCGTCGTCGAAGCGGCGCAAGAGGCCTTCGAGGGGCCGGCGCTCCACGCTCCGTCGCAGGCCGGCGAGCGCTTGACGGCGGAGCCCGAGCGACAGCGACTCGCTGACCTCGAGCAGGGCTTCCTCGACCGTCTTGGCGTCCGCGTTCCGCAGGGCTTCGACGCGCTCGATCCCCTGCGAGACGATCTCGCCGGCACGCCGCACCGGCTGCACGATCAGGTCGTCGAAGCGGCCCGCGAGCTCCTGGCTGAATCGATCGGCATCGGCCTTCAGGTCGGCGCGCAGGCCGTCGACAGCGACGCGGCGACGCTCGTGTTCGACCACGGCGCGGGCCAGCCCATCCCACGCCGCGATGGCTTCTTCGGTGCGCTTCCGGGCACGGCGAGAGCGGTCGTGGAGCGAGGAGGGACGTCGGCGCCCCGCCCGCAGCTCGGCGGTGCCGATGCTCAAGAGCTCGCGACGGAGCTTCTTGAACCGGCTCGCGACGACCGGCCCGAGGAGCTCCAGCGGATCGGGGACCGCCGCCCCCGCGTCGGACGGCGCGCCGGCCTCTCCGCCGACTCCGGGGGCGTGATGGGCGCGGAGGCCATCGCGAAGCGTCAGCGCGGGCTCCGCCGCGATACGCGCCAGAGCGGTCTCGAGATCCTCGGCCAGCGCGTTGTCGAGATGGTAGAGCGCCAGCGATCGCACCGGCACGCTGCGGTGAAGGACCGGCTCGGCGCCGGAAAGACGTTTGAGCGCCCGGCGCAGTCGGCGGTGCCGCTTGATCCAACGCTCCGCCGTCGAGTCCCATTTTCCTCTCCTGAACCAGCGCTCCTCGAGCGGAACGCTGATTTGGCGGGGGGCGTCGAGAGCGGCGCGATGGATGGCGCTCCAGAATCGGTGCACCGCGATGGTGAAGTGCCGCGCCCATTCTTCCTCGAGCGCCCCCTCGGGATCGACGGCCTCGTCCGCGGGCCACCCACGCAGCTCGGACGCCACCCGGAGGGGGTACGCCGAGGCCGTGGCCGCCAGCTCCTGGAGCCCCGCCTCCACCGTCCGTTCGAGCGCCGCGATCGGACTCGCCAGGTCCTCGGGCAGGGTCCCGAGCGGTACTTCTTCCACTTCTTCGAGCGCGTCGGGCTTTGGCTCCTCATCGGTCGCATCGACCCCCCTCACCTCGCCCGCTCGGGTAAGGGCCATCTTGAACAAGACCGGGCCCAGCAGCAGGTGGATGGCGACCGTGCCCATGACGAGGGTGCGGATCTCCGAGCCGAGGCCCGGCAGGTTGTTCTCGACGATGATCGAGAGGCCGATGACCACGCCCGCCTGCGACACGAAGGACAGCCACACGTAGCGGCGAATGGGCTCGGGCTCGCCGGCCAGGCGCGTGGCCGCGGCCGTGCCCACGTAGATCGCCACGAGCCGTGTCACCACGATGGCCAGCGCCACCAGGAGGAACGACCCGAGCGAGCTCAAGTCGAGGCCGGCGCCGGCCACGGAGAAGAAGACCACGTAGACCGGGAGGGCGACCTTCTCCACCAGATGGAGGAAGTCGTGACCCAGCGAGGAGGCGTTGCGCACCACGAACCCCGCCACGATGAACACGAGGAGGGCCTCGAGGTGGAACTCGTGCGCGATCGCGGTCATCGCGAAGATGATGCCGATCACGAAGAGCCACAGCTCGGCTCCCACGTAGCGGATGTACGCGATGATCACAGCGCCCAGGATTCCGCCCGCCGCCAGACTCAGCGCCAGATCGAGGGCCAGCTCCCCCAGGATGCCGATCTCGAATCCGTGACCGCCGGCCGAGAACGTGCGGGCCAAGGCGACCCCCACGGCCAACAGCACGACCATCACGATGTCTTTCGCGACGGCCACGCCCAGCGTCGTGTCCGCGAGTCGCCCCTTGGCGCCGGTCTCGCTGATGACCGCGATCGTGGCCGCCGGTGACGTGCCGATGGCCAATACGCCGAGGATCATCCCAACCGACAGCACGAGCGCCGGCGACTGCCCCGCCAGGAAGGGGACGAACGAGGCGAGCGCGAACACCACCGCGACCACCGACACCAGGATCAGCGTCCCCTTGAGGAGCACGATCCATAACAGGCTCCGCGCGATGCGCTTGAGCCCGGAGAGCTGCATCTCGGCCCCGGCGCTCAACGCGATGAGCCCGATTGCCAGGTCGTTGACGACCCGTAGATCGGCCTCCACGGCGCTGGAGAAGATGTTGAAGATCTGCGGGCCGAAGACGAGGCCGGTGACGATGTAGCCGGTGATCTTCGGCAGCTGGACGCTCGCCGCCACCTGCCCGAGCGTGTAGGCGCCCAGGAGGACGAAGCCGAACGTGGCGAGCGAGAGCGGGTTGAACGGGGCGTCGGAGCCCGCCTGCAGGGCCTGCAGGAGAGTCATCAGCCCGAGGAGGATGGCCAGCACGACGAAGCGCCGCATGGATCTACCCTAGGCCTTCACGAAGTCGACCGCTCTTCCCCGCGCGACTCACGCCGCGCTCGTGGCGCGCGGCGCCAACGCGGGCTCGGAGTCGATCAGGGCGCGACGAATCCGCGCCGGAGCGAGCACTTCCCAGATCAGTACGGAGACCAGGACGGCCGAGAAGAGTCCGTCCGCCATCACGCCCGAATACACCTCCCGGAAGTTGACCGCCATGGCCACCGCGAGGCCGCCGTGCGCCAGGCTCCCCATGCCCATCCAGGGCGTCACGTAGGGACGCTGCTCACCGTAACGGAACGTCAGTGCCCCGCCCAGCATCTTTCCGACCGGTCGACCGATCAGACAGATGACGAGGAGTCCCAATACGAGGGGGTTGCCCAGCGCGGCGAGGTTCCAGGCCGCGCCCGCGGTGACCAGGATGACCACGGTGATCGGACGCTCGATCGGATCCATCACCTCGCGGAGCTTCACCGCGTGCCGGGAAGTGTTCGCCAGCATGGCGCCCAGAACCAGGTTCACGAACAGGGGCGACAGGTTCAGGTAGTAGGCCGATCCGCTCGAGAACAGGATGATCCCCATCAGAGCCAGCAAGAGGCGGTCGGGATCTTGCTCGCGGCCCAGGAACAGGAAAAAGAGGACGCCCAGCACGACACCCACCCCTACGCTGACCGCCACCCATTCGGTGGCCGTGAGGGGACGGAGGTCCGCGGTCTGGCCCACGTGGAAGATGCAGAACACGAGCCCGAAGCCCACCGTGGCGAGCAGCTGGTCGAAGCCCGCCGAGGATTCCAGGATGCGGGCGAGGCGACTCTGACCCTCCAACCGCCTGTGTACGGTGCCGATCGGGCCGGGGGCCGACACCGCGGCGATCGCCCCGAGCGCGACGGCCGCGGGCAGCGCCACCGCGAACGCACCCGCTGGGAGCGTGAGGCGGGCCCACGCCACCGCCAAGCCGCCCACGATGGTGCCGGTGGCGAGCACGCCGAAGAACGACAGCTCGAGCGCCTCGCGCTTCGCGCTCAGCAGCCGGGCGAATCGGAACTCGAGCCCCAGGACGAGGCCCACCGCGCCGACGGCCAGGCTGATCACCGGCCCCAGCTGCGAGAGCACCTCGGGCGTCATGACGCCCGTCACGTGTGGACCGACCAGCACGCCGAGCACGACGAACTCGATGCCGGTCACTACGTGAAAGCGCGCCCGCAGGCGTTCGGCCACGTAATGCGTGCCGAGGTAGCCCAGGCCGAGTACGGCGAGCAATTGTAGGATGGCGATCATGAGATGCTCGTCAGCCCACGCGTGAGCGCTTCGCCCGAATCGCTGACCGGCGCCGACGTCCTGCGCCACCGCCGCCGGCCCGAGTCCGGCGTGAATCTCGTCTCGGCGCGGCCATCTGACCAGCGCAACGCTACGACACGTGGACCTCCCTGGCCCGACCGCGGGGCGGCCTGCGGGGGGACGCGCCCTTTGCGCGGGCTCGAAAGCCCGCCGCGGGAGCCCGCCGCGGGGGCCTATTGCTCGTCGACGGACCATGGGGCACGCTGGGCGAAGATGCGGAGGCCGTATGGCGGACGCGCGAGTGTAGGGAGAGATGATCTCTAGGCCGGGGTTCGTATCGGCGATCGCATGCCTGATCGCGGCGGGGCTCGCGGCATCTCCGGCGGCGGCGCAGCCTCCCGCGGGATGCGACCGCGATGCGATCGGGCGGGTTTCGTGGCTACGAGGCGAGTGGCAGGTCGGGGTGCACGAGCCCGGCGGATCGGGCGGAGGTGCGTCGCCACCGCAACGGGGTACGTCCCGCTGGGAGACGATGTTGGGTGACTGTGCGCTGATGGAGAGCCTGACGGTGGAGGGGCGCGCGGGCCCGCACCGCGAGTTGCGCCTGTTGACCTACGATCGCAGGGCGGAGGCGTGGACGCT
>JBFIOX010000134.1:0-7101 GCA_041610455.1 Gemmatimonadota bacterium | reverse complement strand
GTTGAGGAACGTGGTCATGGCCGCCTCGGAGTCGAGCATGCCCTCGTCCATGTTGACGTCGAGCAGGTTGGCGCCGCCCTCGACCTGGTGCAGCGCCACCTCGAGTGCGGTGGTGTAGTCCTCTTCCTTGACGAGGCGGGCGAAACGGCGCGACCCGGTCACGTTCGTGCGCTCCCCCACCATGATGAAGTTCGACTCCGGCCGGATCGTGAACGGCTCCAGACCGCTGAACCGCGTGAAACGCTCCGAGAACACGGGCACGACGCGCGGCGCCATGCCGTCTGCCGCTCGGGCGACCCGCAGAGCCGCTCCAGCCCATCGACCCCGACGAAGAACCGACCGCGGTCCGGCGCGCGCTCGACCACCGGGCTGAAGCCTCGCAGAAGCTCGAAGATCCGTCCGCTCGCCGCGTCGTACAGATCCGGATCGGGCTCCACGAGGACGAGCGAGGGGCAGAGCGCGATCGCCTGCGAGATGAGCATGCCGGGGGCGACGCCTTTTCCGCTCGCGAGCGCGCACGCCATCCCGATCGTGCGTCTCGTCCCCGAGCCCGCATCGGGAAGCGCGAGCGGGCGTTCCTCCAGACCGGTCCCCCGAACCCGCTCCAGCTCGAGCTCGAACCCCGGCCACCAGAGACAGAGCGCCATCCGACTGCCACGATCGTTCATACGGGCTTCCAACGCGGGAAACGGCGTTCGCGGAAAAACCGAAGAAAAACCGAAAACGAATCCCCAACCTAGCGCCTCCGACTCGGGATGCAAGGGCGTGGACATGGGCTTTTCGCTCAACGGGCGCGGGATCGAGTTTCCGGACCCGCGGTGCCGTCTTGCTCCTCGGGGACCTCCGCGGCACCCTGTCCCACACGTCCCGGTGGTCGGCCCACCGATCCATTCGTCATTCGGAGAGATCATGAGCTCGGGCGATCCGGAAGCCGCACGACGAGAAGAGAGAGAGCGGGAGGCGGGTGAGGTGACTCGGCCGGCAGGCCGGACGGGAAGATGCGAAGCCCTCGAGCTCGACTACGAAAAGACCCTCGAGTACCTACACCATTTGGCCGATATCCGCTTCAAGCTCCTCGGCGCCCTTCCCCTCGTCACGGGGGCCGCGCTCGGCCTCGTGCAACCGGGCTTCGCGAGCCTCAACGCCCTCCTCATCGGTCTCCTGGGATTCTTCGCCTCGGTGGGCATCCTGTTCTACGATCGCCGCAATACCGACATCTACGACACGCACATCCGGCGCGCGAAGCTTCTCGAGTACGAGCTGGACATGCCCTCCCTGTCGGCGACGCAAGGTTGGGGCGGACCCTTCATGAATCGGGAGGCGAAAGGTCGCCGCCTCTTCGGCCGCATCGAGGTATACCACGACAACGGCTTGCGGATCATCTATGCCGCGGTGCTCGGGGGCTGGGCATACCTCGCCAGCGCGGGGGCCTTCGGGCTCCTTCCCGATGCCACGGCCATGGCGCAAGCAGGCTTCGGCCTCTCGCTCGGTCTCTTCGTGGCCATCGGCGCCTGGATCCAGATGAACCGCTGGGGCGCCAGGACGCCGAGACAGAAGAAGATGGACGAGGAGATCGAACAGCGATACGCGCCCACTCCCGCCGCCCGCTGGGAGCGCTCGGTCGTATCAGACGCCGACTGAACGCTCTCGGCGCTTCCACGAATCAGTCGAGGATCCACATGCCCATCCCCTCCGCTCCCGAGATCGATTGTGAGCAGGTTCACCCGAGCCTGGCCGTTCCCGATGTGCGCGCGGCCGTGCGCTTCTACACCGAGAAGCTCGGGTTCCAGCCCGGGTTCACGTGGGGCGATCCTCCCACGATGGCCGGGGTCCTGCTAGGCCGGACCCAGCTCTTTCTCGAGCGCGGCACGCCGTGCCCCGAGGGGTGCTCGGTGTACTTCGTCATCGGAAACGCCGACCAGCTCCACGCGCATCACCGGGCCAACGGCGTCGAGATCGTCCGGCCTCCCGATGACCGTTCCTGGGGCCTGCGCGACTACACGGTGCGGGACCTGAACGGCTACCGGCTCACGTTCGGACACCACACGTTCGACGCGGGGCCCCCGCTCGAAATCGAACGGGTCGACGTTTCCGTGCGCATCGAGAAGCGGCTCGCCGCGGTGCTCCACGACCTGGCCGAGTTCAAGCGGATGACCCTGAGCAGCTGCTTGGAGGAGACGCTGCTCCACACGTTCGAGCCCCTGGGCGACGGCGTGGCGAGCCCCCACAACAAGACCGACCTGCGCCGCATCCAGGAACTGAAGGAGAAGCACGGGATCGACTACGATTCTCACGCGAGCTACCGCTTCGTCGAGCGCACGGACCCGACCGACGACGTCTAGTGGCGGCAACCGGGGCGGGGCTGCGGGTGTCCCACGGGGGATACTCCTGTCGGAGTGACGATCTCGAAGCGGAGCGACCCCATGACCCGACCCGGACTGGCGGCCGTCGCGATCCTGTGCATGAGCTGCGCCGGGGACCCTCGCCCGGGCGGAGACGCGACGGTGTACGAGCTGACGAACGGCCGCTGGTACGTCGATGGCGTCTTCGTCGATTCCACGTTTTTCGTCGTCGGGGATCGGCTCCGTGCCGAGCCGTCGTCGCGCGTGGACTCCACCATCGACCTGGCGGGGGGATACGTGGTGCCCGCTTTCGGGGAGGCCCACTCGCACCGGCCGGCCAGCCCCGCCGCATTGGACGCCGCGACCGATCTGTTCCTGGACGCGGGCATCTTCTTCGTGATGAACCACGGAAGCCTGGCGCGGTACGCCGCCGCTTTCGACTCGCTGACTGGCGGGCCGGGCCGCCTCGACGTTGCCTTCGCGCACGGGTTGATCGCCTCGCCCCAGAGCCACGGCGTCGAGCTGTGGCAGCGCCTGGTCCGGAACCGCGTCTTCCCCGACGTGGCGGTCGAGACCCTGGACGGCGACGCCTACTTCACGATCGACTCCGCGGGCGACTTGGACCGCCAGTGGCCGCGCGTGCTGGCCACCCGATCCGACTTCATCAAGATCATGGTCGAGTACTCCGAGGAGTACGCGGCTCGGCGTGCCGACCCTCGCTTTTTCGGTCGATCGGGCCTCGACCCCGCCCTCGTCCCCGACATCGTGCGCCTGGCGCGCGCGGCCGGATTGCGGGTGTCGGCCCACATCGAGACCGCCGCCGATTTCCGAACCGTCGTCGAGGCCGGGGCCGACTTGGTGGCCCATCTGCCGGGCTACAACGTTCCGCTCGAGGACGACGTGATACGCTACCGGATCGATGATGCTGCGGCGGCCGTCGCGGCCCGGAACGGAACGATCGTGATCACCACGACGATGTTGAGCGTGGACTTCGCCGAGGGAGAGCCCGTCAGGCTGGAGCGCATGCGGAACAACCAGCGTGAGAATCTCCGCACGCTCGCCGCCGCCGGAGTGCGGTTCGCGATCGGCAGCGACCAGTTCAGCACCAACGCGGTCGACGAAGCGTTGAACCTGCTCTCGCTGGGCATCTTCGACAACGCCATGATGCTCGACCTGCTCTCTAGCGCGACGCCTCGAGCCATCTTCCCGGATCGCGCGGTGGGGGCTCTGGCCGACGGTTACGAGGCGAGTTTCCTGGTGCTCGGCGGCGACCCGTTGGAAGATTTCTCGCACGTTCGCGACATCCGGCTACGTTTCAAGGAAGGGGGCTTCATCCCGCCCTCCTCCCCCTAGGTCGACCCCACCGGGTCGAGTCGGAGTGGCCGCCGGGGCCCGCACGGGGACGAGTCGAGAGGAGCGTTCGTCATGGGCCGACACGAGGACGACGTAGCGGCGATCCTCGCCCGCCGGCACGACAACGGCGCGGACTATTGGGCGACCCCGGACGCCCGCATCTACGTGGGCAATCCCTTCAGCACGCTCGCTGCCCTGGGCATGCTCCACGAGCTGGGCGTGGACGCCTCCCACGAGGCCGTGTCGGGCGGACTGCAGCTCGTTCTCGAGGCGCGCCGCGAAGACGGGCGCATCCGCCTGGGCTCCAAGGCCCCGCTCTACCCCTGCTATACGGCGGAGGCCGCGCGGATCCTGTGCCGCTTCGGCCACGAGGGCGCCGTCGAGCCGACGCTGGCCTACCTCCTGGAGAACACCCACGACTCGGGCGGCTGGCGCTGCAGCTTCACGCGCTTCGGGCGAGGGCCGGAAACCGAATGCGCGAGCCCCGGCGCGACGCTCTACGCGCTCGACGTCCTCCGTTTCTTTCCGGCCATGCGCGCCGGCCGGCCAGAGACCGACCAGGCCGTCGCGCTGCTGCTGGAGCACTGGGAGACGCGCACGCCGATCGGGCCCTGCCATCACGGCATCGGCAGCCTGTTCATGCAGCTGGAGTACCCGTTCCTGCGATACAACCTGTTCTACTACGTCTACGTGCTCTCCTTCTTCGAGCGGGCGCACGCCGACGCACGCTTTCGAGAGGCGCTCGAGGTGCTGCGCGCGAAGCTGGACGAGGAAGGGCGCGTCGTGGTCGAGCGTCCCCACCGCGATCTCAACGATCTCCGGTTCTGCGCCAGGGGCGAGCCGTCCGTCCCGGGCACGGCCCGCTGGGCCGAGATCCGGTCGAACACTTCGCTCTGAGCTTCGGGCGGAACGAACCGAGCGAGTGCTCATGCGAGAACGATTCGGGGCGCTGGGAGCCGGCGTGTGGGCCGCGCTCGCCGGCTGTGCGGGGTCGGGGGACGCAGACGTGCGCGCGCTCATCGAGGCGGAGCTGCAGCGCGGCGTCGAGGCGACCCGCACGAAAGACAGCGACACCTACATGGATCTCATCCCCGACGAGAGCCTCATCCACGACGAATCCGGAGGCGTCCTGACCCGAGAGGCGCTTCGCGCCGCCGTCGTACGCGACTGGGCGATCGTCGATCGGACGCTGGCCATCGGGATCAACGGCGCTCCGTACGTGCCGTCGGATGGGCCCTGTGGGAGGGAGCCCGCCGTCACGTGGACCTGACCGGCGAACCGTCGCTCCCGGCGGCGCTACGCTCGGCCTACGCCGACTGGACCTGGGATCCGATCTGGCGGAACGAGGCGGGCGGCCGCACGTACCGGCTCACCCGCGGCTCGGACCACCGTTTCGTGAAGCTGGCGCGCCGAGGCGCGTACCCCGCCCTGGACGCCGAGGCGGAGCGGATGCGGTGGGCGGCGGGCCATCTGCCCGTGCCCGAAGTGATCGAGTGCGGGTCGAGCGGGCGAACCTGCTGGCTGATCACCCGCGCGCTGCCGGGCCGGGACGCCACGCACCCCGATGCGTCGGGCGACCCGGGCGCCCTCGTCCGGACCCTGGCCCGCGGGCTGCGCGCTTTCCACGCGGCGCCGGCGGCGCGCTGCCCCTTCGACTTCCGCCTCGACGCCGCCCTCGAACACGTGCGGCGCCGCATCGAGGAGGGTCGGGTCGACCCGGAGCGCGACTTTCATCCCGAGCACGGGGGCCTGTCGGTGGACGAAGCCTGGGCCCGGCTGCGACGCACCCGACCGGCCTCCGAGGATCCGGTGGTCTGCCACGGGGATTACTGCCTGCCCAACATCCTGCTCGACGCGGGGGCCGTCGTCGGCTTCGTGGACTTGGGCGAGCTGGGCGTGGCGGATCGTTGGTGGGATCTGGCGGTGGCGACCTGGAGCCTGGTGTGGAACCTGGGACCGGGCTACGAGGACGCGTTCCTGCGCGCCTACGGCGTTCGACGCGACGACGCGCGAGTGGCGTTCTACCGCCTTCTGTACGATATCGCATCTTGAAGGGCCGGCGTCCGGGGCTCGGATGTCGGGCCGCGGTGCCGGCGACCGGCCGGGGCCGCGTCGACGGCCGGCCCGCCCGAAGGAGGTCGGCGTGAGGGCGTTCCGAACAGTCGGTGGCATCGTGGCGGGATACGTCATGTTCGGCTCGGCGAGCATGCTGTTGGTATCGGTGGTGATGCTGCAGGCTGGGCCGTGGGTCGTCCCCCTGGGGCTCGCGGCGCTGGCGGTGATCGGGGCGCTGGCGGGTTGGGTGGCTACTACGGTCGCCGGGACGCGACCCCGGCTGATCGGGCACATCCTCGCGGGACTCGTCGGCGCGGCGACGCTCGCCAATCTACTCTTGCGGCTGGGCGCCGAGCCCGGATGGTACAAGGTGGGCACCCTCTTCTTGACGGTGCCGCTCATCCTCCTCGTGTCGCGCGCGCGCGACCGCCCGGCAGACGCCGGCACGGGACCATGATGGGCCCCCGTTCGGTCCCCACGCGCGCCGGCGAGGGAGACCCGCGTTCACGCCATGCCTGGCTGCCGGCGGCCGCGGTGCTGTTCGCGAGCGCCTGGCTCGCGGGATGCCGACCCGCCGCTCCGGCGTGGACGGAGGCGAGAGCGGTGGCCATACGGGACAGCGTGGCCGCCACCATGCAGCAGTTCCGCGCGTACGCCGAGCGAGCGCGCTGGGACTCCTTGGGGGCGCTCTATTCGGACCGGGGGGACTTCCGCTTCTACGAGAACGGCACCCTTCGCTACGGATCGGCGCGCGACGTCCGCGCGGCCCTCGCCGCCCTGCCGCCCGGGATGCGCATCCGCACGGACTACCGCGACACCGAGATCACCCCGCTCGCCCCGGGGCTCGCGGTGGCGAGCGCCCTCTTCTCGTCGACGTTCGCGGACGAGGCCGGCACCCAGTTCGGGTTCGAAGGAGCGGTGAGCCTCCTCTGGGTGCACGAGCCGGAAGGGTGGCGAATCCTCGTGGGGCATTCTTCCGCGCCCGTCCCGAGGGGCGGCTGAGCGGACCGCGGGGACCCACGTGGACGAGGCCGAACGCCTCGACGCCCGCTTCCGGCAGGCCGTGTCCGCGATCGACGCGGGGGACCTGGAGTCGCTCGATCGCCTCCTCGCGGCACACCCGGAGCTGGCGCGCGACCGGCTGCTCGAGCCGGGCCCCTGGCTGCGCGACGCGGTCGGGACCGCGCTCGATGATTTCTTCAATCGCCCGTACCTGCTCTGGTTCGTGGCCGAGGACCCCGTCCGCAACGGCAAGCTGCCCCCCAACGTGGCCGACGCCGCACGCTCGATCATCCAAGCCGCGCGCCGAGGGGGAGTCGAGAATCTCGACGAGCAGCTCGACCCCGCGCTC
>JBFIOX010000133.1:0-7106 GCA_041610455.1 Gemmatimonadota bacterium | reverse complement strand
TCCTGCTGCGCTCGACCGACGGGGCTCCCTGGCTCGTGCGCACCGAGGCGGGGGGACGGGCGATCCTCCTTCTCGCCTCGCCGCTGGTCCCCGCGGCCACGGACCTACCCGCCCACCCGGCCATGATCCCATTCCTCGAGGCGCTCCTCGTGCAGTGGTCCCACCTCTCGGGGTGGCCGCCCTCGGATTTCGAGGCGGGGGCGCCCCTCGCCCTTCCCGCCTGGGCCGGCGCGCTGCGCGACCCGGACGGCGCCAGCTGGAGCGTCGAGGGCGGCAGCCTGTTCACCCCCCTGCGCGCGGGCATCTACGAGGTGTCGGCCTCCGACCAGGACGATGCCCGCGCCGCCGAGTTCGCGGTCAACGTGCCGGCCTCGGAGCTCGACCCGACGCCGGTCCTCCCCGGCGCCCTGGAGGAACTGTTCGGCGACCGGCCGGTACACCCGGCGGGCCCCGATGAGCGCGCCTGGAGCGACGGGATCTTCAGGGCGCGGCGGGGTCGCGACGTGGCCCCGTGGCTGGCCGTCCTGGCACTGGCGCTGGTGGGGGCCGAGCTGTTCCTGGCCACGCCGGGCCGGTCGCGGCGCTCCGAGGCGGGCGTCGACCTCGCGGCAGGGAGCGAATCCTCATCTCGCGTTTCGACCTGATCGAGCAAGCGTTCGCGAGACTCGTGCGGAGGGCCGGGCTGGACAGGCCCCTCTCGCGAGGCGGGGCTCGTGTGTCCGCGCGCCGGGTGCCCGGGGCCGGTCGGGCCGCGCTGGCGCTCGCGCTGGACGGGATCGGGGCGGGAACGCCCGTGGTGATCGTGGCCCGGTCCCCGGCCGAAGCAGACGAAGCGCACGAGGACCTGGCGGCCCTGAGCGCGGTCCCCGTGCGCTGCTATCCGCAACGGGAGGCCCTCCCCTACGAGGAGACCGACCCCCACATCGAGATCAGCGCGCAGCGGGTGGATGCGCTGGGCGCGCTGCTCGGGGGCCGCGCCCGCGTCCTGGTCACGACGCCGCGTGCCCTCGTCGAGCGGGCTCCCGTGCCGGCCGCGGGCGAAGGGCTCGCGCTCCACTTGGAGGTCGGCTCCGGCCACGCCCTGGCGGGGCTGGCGAAGCGGCTCGAGCGCATGGGCTTCGCGCGCACCGACGCGGTGCGCGATGTGGGCGATTTCGCCGTCCGCGGCGGTCTGGTGGATGCCTTCCCCTTCGGCCATCCGGCCCCCGTCCGCATCGAGCTGTGGGGCGACGAGGTCGCGTCGATCCGGCGCTTCGACGCGCTCACCCAGCGCTCGACGGGAGGCGTCGATACGCTGGAGATCCTGCCGATCGATCTCGCGGCGGACGGCGCCGGCGCCACGGAGCGACGGGCCCTGCTCGAGCTGCTGCCGCCCAGCGCGATCCTGCTCGACCTCGACCCCGAGGCCTCCGAGCGCGCGGGCGCGCGCCTGTGGGACGAAGTGAGTCGGGCCCGCGCCGGCATGGACGCCGAGGCGGCCGCGGTGTCCGCGTTGGTCGTACCGCCCGGCGAAGCCGAGGCACGGCTGGCGGCCCTCCGGCGCCTCGAGCTGGTGGCCGACGCGGACGGGACGGAGCAGCTGGATTTGGGGGTCCGACCGCCACCCGCCATCGATCGGGACATGCAGCGCCTCGTCGCGGAGCTGGAGGGGGCGCTCGGGGCCGGGACCGACTGCCTCATCGTGTGCGACAACGCCGGTCAGATCGAGCGCCTGGAGGAGATCCTCGCCGAGCGGGGCGGTCGCGCGCTGGCCCGGCGCGTCACCCTCGCCCTGGGCTCGCTCTCCGGCGGCTTCCGCGTGGACGAGCCCGATCCGCTCCTCGTGCTCACCGACCACGAGATCTTCCGCCGCTCCCACCGTCCGCAGCGCGTCAGCTTCCGGGGAGCCGCGACGCTCGAGTCGATCGCCTCCATCCAGCCCGGGGACTACGTGGTGCACATGGATCACGGCATCGGCCGCTACCGGGGCATCCAGCGGGTCGAAGTCGGGGGCGAGACGATCGAGACCCTCGAGATCGAGTACGCCGAGCGCGAGATCCTCAGGCTTCCGCACTACCGCCTCGATCTCATCGAACGCTGGAGCGCACCGGGCTCGGAGGCCAAGCCACCGCAAGTGCACAAGCTGGGGGGCAAGCGCTGGAAGCGGCTCAAGCGCCGGACGGTCGCCGCCATCGAGGAGACGGCGGTCGAACTCCTGCAGCTCTACGCGCGGCGTCAGCTGGCGACGGGCCGCTCCTTCGTGGGCGAGACCGCGTGGCAGCGCGAGATGGAGTCCGCCTTCCTGTACGACGAGACGCCCGACCAGCTGGCCGCGTGGGACGCGGTGAAGCGCGACCTGGAGGAGCCGACGCCGATGGATCGGTTGGTGTGCGGCGATGTGGGCTTCGGCAAGACGGAGATCGCCATCCGCGCCGCGTTCAAGGTGGTCCAGGAAGGCGCCCAGGTAGCCCTCCTGGCCCCCACCACCGTGCTCGCCGACCAGCATCTGCACACCCTGCGCGAGCGGCTGGCCGGATTCCCGGTGCATATAGAGGCCCTCTCCCGGTTCCAGACGCAGGCGCGACAGCGCGACGTGGTCGAAGGCCTGACGACGGGAGAGGTCGACATCGTGGTCGGCACGCACCGGCTCCTCTCTCCCGACGTGTCGTTTCGCGACCTCGGACTTCTGATCGTGGATGAGGAACAGCGGTTCGGCGTAAAGCAGAAGGAGCGACTCAAAGAGCTTCGGGAGTCGGTCGATGTCCTCACGCTGACCGCCACTCCGATCCCGCGCACGCTCCACCTGGCGATAGGCGGCGTCCGCGACCTGTCGCTCATCCGCACTGCCCCCCGGGACCGCATGCCGATCATCACGCACGTGCTGGTGTGGAGCGACGGCATCCTCCAGGAGGCACTGCTGCGCGAGCTGGACCGCGGGGGACGATCGTTCTTCGTGCACGACCGCGTCGAGACGATCGCGGTGGTGGTCGAGCGGGTGCGCAAGCTGGTGCCGGAGGCCCGGGTGCGGGTGGCGCACGGCCAGATGCCCGAGCGCGAGCTCGAGGACGTCATGCACGCGTTCATCGAGGGCGAGGTCGACGTGCTCGTATGCACCTCGATCATCGAGAACGGCCTTGACGTGCCCGCGGCCAACACCATGATCGTGAACCGGGCCGACCGCTTCGGGCTCGCACAGCTGTATCAGCTGCGCGGGCGCGTCGGGCGCTCGCACCGCAGGGCGTACTGCTACCTGCTCATTCCGTCCGACGTGTCGCGCGAGGCGTCGTCGCGATTGCGCGTGCTCGAGCACCACACCGAGCTCGGCTCGGGCTACGAGGTGGCGCTCAAGGACCTCGAGCTGAGGGGTGCGGGGAACCTACTGGGCGCCGAGCAGAGCGGCTTCGCGACCGCCGTGGGCATCGAGACGTACCAGCGGCTGGTCGAGAGCACGATCCGTCGGCTGAAGGGAGAGACGCCCCCGGGGGAGCGCCGCGCCACGCGGGTGTCGGTGGAGGGGGAAGCCTTCCTGCCGGACGATTACGTCGCGGGGGCCTCGCAGAAGATGCATCTCTATCGGCGTCTCTCGCGTCTCAACAACTGGGGCGCGGTCGAGGACCTGCGCGCCGAGCTGCGGGACCGCTTCGGCCCGCTTCCCGGGCCGGCCGTTCGCCTGCTGGCAGCCTCGGAGCTGAGGATTCTGGGCGATGCCGTAGGAGCCGGGTGGATCCGCGCCGGCCGAGACGATGCGCGCATCACGTTCCGCGAGGACGCGACCCCGCAGCTCGGCCTGTTGCGCAACGCATTGGTGGATCGACAACTGGACGTTGAAGTGCGACGGTTGCAGCCGTTATCCTTGATGTTGCGACGGGCAGGCACGGAACCGCTGCTCCCGACGCTGGCAGAGGCGCTTCGCATTCTCGCCAGCGCCAGCGGCGAGGCGGTGCCGGTGACCGCGGGAGGCGTGACGTGATGAGAGCGCGACAGGGCAGGCTGGGCGCCGCCGGGCTGGGCGTCCTGGGGATGGCTCTCGTCGTGACGCCGACGCCGGTGCGGGGGCTCCAGGATCCCGCACCTCCTCCGAACGGAGCCCGCTTCCCCGAAGGCGTGGAGGAAGTGGACCGGATCGTGGCCATCGTCGGCGACACCGCGATCCTCATGTCCGAGCTCCGGATCACCATGTTCCAGCTGCAGAGCCAGGGGGCCCGCGTCCCCCCCGAGGGCACGGCCGAGTGGACGCGGTTCGCCCGCCAGGTGATCGCTGCCGAGATCGACCGGCTCATCGTGCTCCAGCAGGCCAAGCGCTCGGGCCTCACGCCCGCCGCGCAACAGGTCGACGAGCTCTCCGAGAGCCTGTATCAGCGCGCGCGTCAACAGTTCGCGAGCGACGAAGCGCTGCAGGCCGCGGTCGAGTCCTCGGGGATGAACATGCTACAGTATCGCCAGCTGCTGCGGGCGCAGGCGGAGGCCGAAGCGCTGCTGCGCGACTACAGGGCCCAACTCGAGCGCCGCACCGATCTGCCCCCCGTGGTCGTCACGGAGTCGGAGGTCGAGGCGCTGTTCGAGGAGCAGGCCTCCGATCAGAGGCGACCGGCGCTGGTCACCTTCAACCAGCTGGTGGTGACCCCGTTCCCCCAGGGCGCCTCGAGAGACTCGGCGATCGAGCGCGCGCGCGCGGCCCTGCGCGAGCTCAACGAGGGCGAGGCCTTCGAGATCGTGGCGCGCCGCTACTCCGACGACGAGGGCACGCGGGAACAGGGGGGCGAGCTGGGCTGGATGAGCCGCGATCTGCTGGTGAGGCCGTTCGGGGATGCCGTGTGGGGGGCGCGGCGCGGACAGACCATCGGACCGATCCAGACGCGGTTCGGGCTCCACGTGGTACGCATCGAGAACGTGAGGGGAAACGAGCGTTTTCTGCGGCACGTCCTCGTTCGGCCCGAGATCTCGCAGGCCGATATCGATGCGGCCAGCACCCTGGCGGCCCAGCTCGCGGACAGTCTGCGGGCCGGCATCGATCCGGAGCGCCTGGCCCGCGGCTTCCGCGGCCAGGTGGCGGACGAGCGCATCCGCTTCGACGAGATCCCGGTCGAGCAGTTGACGAGCCGCTTTCCCGAGGGGAGCGCCGAGCTGCGCACGCCCACGCCGGGCGAGGTGTACGGCCCCTTCCGAATCGAACAGGGGGGGGCGCCGGAGTTCGCCGTGGTGCACGTGCTCGAGTACCGTCCCGAGGGGCCGGTGGAGCTCGACGACGTGCGCGACCAGATCCGCCGCTCGATCCGGCAGTCCAAACAGCTCGACATCTTGCTTCAGGAGATTCGCGCCAACACGTATATCGACGTGAAGCTCTGAGGGTCCGGCGGGGATCGGCTCCAACGATGGAGTACGGGTGTCGAGAAGCACGAGAGTGGGGGTGGGGGTGTCGGGAGGATGAAGGACCAGCCGCGAATCGGAATCACGCTCGGCGATCCGCGGGGCATCGGGCCGGAGGTCACGGCCGCGGCGCTCGCCGAACTGCACGGGTTCGAGGCCTGTCTCATCGGGCCGCGGGGCCTGGGAAGCCTCGAGCGCGAGCTCGAGCGGCTCGGCGAATGGGAATCCGTGGGCGAGTGGCGCGAGGGCGGCGGGGCGCGGCTGGCCGGCCAGCTCTCGGCTCGCGCGATCGAGCGGGCCGTGGATCGGGCGCGCGCCGGAGACCTGCGGGGGATCGTCACGGCCCCGATCAGCAAGGCCGCCCTGCACGCCGCGGGACTCGCCTATCCCGGACACACCGAGTTCCTCCAAACGCTGACGGGGGCGGACGAGGTCACGATGATGATGTCGGCGGAGCAGACACCGCTCGGCGGGCCGCTCCGCCTGGCGCTCCTCACCGCGCACCTGCCCCTGCGCGAGGTGCCGCGCGTCCTCGACGCTCCGCTGATCGTCCGGCGCACCGAGGTCGCGCTGCGCGCGCTGCGCGCGTGGTGGGGCATCCCGCGGCCCCGCGTCGCTTTCGCGGGTCTCAACCCGCACGCGGGCGAGGGCGGGCTCTTCGGCGACGAGGAGAATGAGGTGTTCGCCCCCGCCCTCGAGCGACTCTCGGACCATCCGGAGTGCGAGATCCTGGGCATCTTCCCCGCCGACACCGTGTTCAGGCAGACGATCGAGGGCAGGGCCGATGTGGTCGTCACCCCTTATCACGACGTGGGCCTGGCGGTACTCAAGACGGTGGCCCGGGATGAGGGCGTCAACGTGACGGCCGGCCTTCCCTTCCCGCGCACCTCGCCGGACCACGGCACGGCGCTCGACATCGCCGGCACCGGGACGGCGGACCCGGGGGCAATGCGCGCGGCGATCGAACTGTGCGTCCGGTTCTGCAACGCGGAGGTGACGATCCCATGATCCGTTTTCGCGACGTCACCAAGGAGTTCCCGCGCACGGGTGCAGCGCTCGAGGACGTCACGTTCCACCTGCGGAAGGGGGAGTTCGCGTTCCTCACCGGGGCGTCGGGCGCGGGCAAGTCGACGCTGCTCAAGCTGATCCACTTCCAGATTCGGCCGACCCGGGGCGCCGTGCAGGTCTCGCGCTACCACTCCGATCGCATCAAGCGGCGGCAGATCCCGGATCTGAGGCGGCGGGTGGGCTTCGTATTCCAGGATTTCAAGTTGCTCGACCGCCTCACGGCGGCCGAGAACGTGGCGTTTGCGCTCGAGGTGACGGGGACGCCCCGGCGAGAGGTCGCTGGCAAGGTGCAGCGTCTGCTCAGCCAGGTGGGGCTCGCGGCCAAGGCGCGCTCGCTCCCGTCCGAGCTCTCGGGCGGCGAGCGCCAGCGGGTCGTCATCGCGCGGGCCCTGGCCACGGATCCGCTCATCCTGCTCGCCGACGAGCCCACGGGGAATCTCGATCCGCGCGCGGCCGCCGGGATCTTCCAGCTCTTTCGGACCATCAACCGCCTGGGGATGGCGGTGCTCATGGCCACGCACGACACAGAGCTGGTGAGGGACAACCCCAGCGTGCGGGTGCTGGAGCTGGAACACGGGAGGCTCGTGCTGGATTCGCAGCCGGATACTCCGGTTCCGGCCGCGGACGCCGGCCGCTCGGACGAGGCGGAGTCGCCGGCGGCCGGCCCCGACGGGGAGCGCCCGGGCGGCGAT
>JBFIOX010000132.1:0-7132 GCA_041610455.1 Gemmatimonadota bacterium | reverse complement strand
GTGCTGCTCGGATGGCTGCTGGAGCCGCGCTTTCCCGACGGCCCACTCGCCCTCTCGACGCGGCCCCCGGGGCCGGAAGGCGGCATTTTCCAGGGCGCGGTGTTGCGGCTCGAGCCCGGGACCCGCGCCGCCTCGGAGGGGGCGGTGGCTTGGGGGCGGCGGCCCGGGGAGCGCGACCGGCTCGAGGCGCGTTTCACGGCCGTGCCGCCCCGCTGGTCGTTCCGTCCCATCGCAGGACTCCTCGACGCGCGGACAAGCGAGCCGGCGCTGCTGTGGGGCCCGAAGGGGGACGACATGGTGCTGCGTCTGCGGCGGCACGCCGATGCGCTGCGCCTGACCGCAGCCGACCTTCGGCTGCGCGACGTGCTGTCGGAGGCTCTCGTGGGGGACACGCTCGCGGCGGCGGTGTGGCGGGAAGGAGAGGCGTACTGCCTCTCGCTGGAGGCACGGGCGGCCTGTGGTCTGGGCTATTCGGTCGGCAGCGGGTGGGCGCTCCTCCTCCCTTCCGCTTGGGCCGACGGAGGGGCGGATCGCTGGCTCGATGGCCTTTGGCTCGCGCTGCTGATCCTGCCGATCGGCCATTGGGGGGGACGTCGAGGGCGCGGCATCTTCGCGCTCGGACTCGCCTGCGCCGGCGCCGTCCTCGTGCCCGCCGCCACGGCGCTCCTGGCCGCGCCCGTCGTTACTTGGGGCGGGCTCGTGTCGGGCTGGCTCGCGGGGCTCGCGAGCCGCCGTCTGTTCGGCGGATGGCTACGGCCGGCGCGGCGGTTCGGCTCCGTTCACCAGCAGATGCCCTGATACCAGTCCCCGCTGCGGCGGTCGGGAAGGGCGCGCGCCAGATCGATCACGATCTGATCCGCGCGTCGGGTGCTCTCGAGCGCCGCCGCCTCCTCGCTCGCGTTCGCCAGCACCAGCACGTCGGACATGTCGACCACCGACCGGGCGTCGGCCGCCATGAGCTGCCAGATGTGCGGGATGTGCGACTCGATGAACGCCCGATTCGCTCCGATCAGACCCGCTTCGCGGACGTTGCGATCGTAGATCTTGAGGTCGAATCCCTTCCCTATCAGGGTCTCGGCCAGCGCCACCATGGGGGACTCGCGTAGGTCGTCGGTCCCCTCCTTGAAGCTCAGCCCCAGGAGGCCGACGCGGCGCATGCCCGTGTCCATGACCATGCGAGCGGCCCGCTCCACCTGTTTTCGGTTCGTCTCGAGCGCGGCGCGGAGTACCGGCGTATCGAGGTCGCGACGTCGGGCTTCGTAGGCCAGTGCCCGGACGTCCTTAGGCAGGCACGAACCGCCGAAGGCGAAGCCCGGCCGCAGATAGGCACGCGAGATGTTTAGCTTCTCGTCGGCACAGAAGACGTCCATCACCTCCTGTCCGTCGATCCCCACGGCCTTGCACAGGTTCCCGATCTCGTTCGCGAAGCTGACCTTGACGGCGTGGAACGCGTTGCAGGCGTACTTGATCATCTCGGCGGCGCGCACGGATGTGCGGATGAGGGGCGCATCGATGGTCGCGTACAGCTCGGACAGCGCCCGCGCGGCCACATCGTCCGTCGCCCCGAACAGCGTGAACGGAGGATCGTAGAAGTCGCGGATCGACGTGCCCTCGCGCAGGAACTCGGGGTTCATGCTCGCATGCACCCCGTCGCCGATCCGGCGGCCGGATGCCTCTTCGAGGGCCGGGATCACGCGCTCCTCGAGCGTTCCCGGCAAGACGGTGCTCCGCAGCACGACGACGTGGGCCCGGTCCTTCTCTCGTAACGCTTCCCCCACGTCGGAGGCCACCCGCTCCACGTAGGAGAGGTCGATGCTCCCGTTGGGGCGGCTCGGCGTCCCCACGCACAACATGCTCACGTCGGAGCCCAGCACCGCTTCCCGGGCGTCCGTGGTGGCCCTCAGCCGACCGGCGCCGACGACCTCGGCCACCAGATCCTGAATCCCCTCTTCGACGATGGGCGCCTGTCCGGCGTCGATCCCCTCGACCTTCAGGGGATTGACGTCCACCCCGATCACGTCGTGCCCTTCGCGCGCGAAGCACGCCGCGGAGACGGCACCCACGTACCCCAACCCGAACACGCTTATCTGCACTGGACCACGTCCTCTTCCACCGGCGGCCGAAGCCGCGTTTCGACGCGCGCGCACGCGTCCTCGCAAGCGCGCGAAAAGTCTGTCGCCACCCGCGCCCAACTGAAATCGCGGCGCACCCGGGCCGCCGCCCGCGCGCCGAGCGCCCGGGCCGCTTCGGGCCGCTCGAGCAACCCGACGACCTCCTCCGCGAACGCGGGGGCACCGTCGGCCACGCGCAGCTCTTCGCCGTGCCCAACAGGGAGTCCTTCCATCCCCACGGAGGTCGAGACCACGGGACGCTCGAGCCCCATGGCCTCGTAGATCTTGAGCCGCGTCCCACCCCCGATGCGGAGCGGAACCACGTAGATGGCCGCTTCCTCGACCCAGGGTCGGATGTCGGGCACGCGCCCGGTGACCGTCACCCCGGGAACTCGTGCGGCCAGCTGTCGCACCGCCGGCGTCGGGTCGCGCCCGACGATGGCCAGCGTGACGTCCGGGTGGCGCTCGCGGATCAGGGGCAAAATGTCACCCACGAACCAGACCATCGCGTCTTGGTTGGGCAGCCAGTCCATCGACCCCGTGAACACCAGGTGGCGGGGCCGCATGGGCCGCCGGTCGGCCGGGGTGAAGTACGCCACGTCGACGCCGGTCTCGACCACCGACACGCCATCGAGGCCGTAATCGCGCTCGAGCGTGTCCCGGTCGGCGCGCGACACGGCCACGACCCGGTCGAAGCGACGACAGGCCGCGCCCTCGAAGGCCCGCATGCGCCGCCACTGGCTCCGGAAATAGGCCCGTCGGAGGGGATCCGATGCCACCTCCGCGTGTCGGCGCCAGATCTCCGCTTCCACGTTGTGCTGGAAGATCACCGCCGGGCCGGCCAAGCGGGCGGGGAGATTGACGGCGGGCGCGAGGAAATCGCAGACGAGCACGTCGTGCGCGCCCCGTTCGTCCCGCCGCCGGATCTCATCGCGCAGCGCACCGGATCGATAGCGCTGCACGGCGTACGGCAGCCTCGACGCCGCATTCGCGGCCAGCTCGGCGAAGAAGCGCGCGGAGCGCCGGGGGGCGAGGCGATGCGGCACGCGCACCAGCTCGTGGCAATACTCGGAGGCCGCCTCCACCTCCGACGAGCCGGCGCTTCCGTCATCCAGCGCGAGATAGACGATCTCGTGCTCGCGCCGCAGCTCGCGCAGCATGTGGTACGTGCGGATCCGGCCTCCCTTGTCCACCGGGTGGAGCAACTCGGTCTTGAGCCACAGGATCCTCACCGAAGCGCCGCCGCCACCGGGATCGCGGTGGCTGAGGTGTCCGCCCGGCCGTCCAAGAAGCGGCGCTGCCACAGCTCGAAGTTGAGAAGCGACCAGAGGCGCTCGGAGTGATCGGCACCGGCGGCGTGCTCGCGCAGCAGCGACTCCACGTAGGACATGTCGAACAGCCCCCGGGCGCGGGCGCGCTCGCCCGCCACGATGTCACGGACGGTGGCCTGGTAGGGTCCGCGGGCCCACGCGCCGAACGGCACCGGGAATCCCATCTTCGGCCGCCGGAGGATCTCGTCGGGCAGGACACCCCGCATGGCCTCGCGCAGGATTCGCTTCGTCGTCCGACCCTTGAGCTTCCACGCATCCGGCAGTCCCACCACCCACTCGACCAGCTCGTGGTCGAGGAAGGGCACACGGCTCTCGATCGAGGCGGCCATGCTCATCTGGTCCTGCTTCATCAGCAGCTCGTGCAGGTAGGTGCGCAGGTCCAGGTTGAGGAGCTCGTTGAGCGGGCTCAGATGGCCGGCCCGCTCCATCAGGGCCGCTTCGTGTCGATAGGGCGGCGAGTCGTCCAACACCGAACGGAGACGGGGGGCCAGCAAGCGGCGCTGCCGAGCGCGCGAGAAGACCGCGAAGTTGTCGAGGTACATGCTGAAGACGTCGCTCGGCACGCAGAGGAAGCTGCGCTCCAAGCGGGTCCGCAGACGCGAGCTCGGGGGCAGACGACCCGCCGCCGCGCGCGCGCCGCGGCGCAGGGCCTCGGGGGTGGCGCGTCCGTAGAGGCGGCCGAGCCTGCGATTGAGCAGCGTCCGCCAATACCGTCCGTACCCACCCAACAGCTCATCGCTGCCCTCCCCCGTCAGCACGACCTTGACGTGACGGGCCGCGAGCTCCGCTACGAAGTACAGCGGAATGCTGGAGGGATGCGCGATAGGCTCGTCCTCGTGCCAGATCAGCCCGGGGAGCGCGTCGAAGAACTGCTCGGGGGACACCACCACTTCGTGGTGGTCGGTGGCGAACGCCTCCGCGACCTGGCGCGCGTAACCGAGCTCGTTGGCCGAGCGTTCGGCGAAGGCCACCGAAAAGCTCTTCACCGGCTCGTCGACCAGACCGGCCATGAGACCCGTGATCGAGGCCGAGTCGATACCGCCGGAGAGGAACACGCCCAGCGGCACATCGGCCATGAGCCGGAGCCGCACCGACTCGCGGAGCCGCTCGCGGAACTCCGAGACCGGGTCGCCGTCCGCCTCCCTGCGCTCGCCCCCCGTGGGGAAGGCCGGATCCCAGTAGCGATCGATGCGGGTTCGTCCGTCCCGCCAGCGGAGCACGTGCCCGGGGAGCAGCCGGCGCACCCCCTCGAACAGGGTGTCCTCGCCGGAGGGCGCGTGGTTGGCCAGATAGTCCGGGAGCGAGGTCAAGTCGAGCGTCGGCCGGCGGCCCGCCAGCTCGAGCACCGCCTTGATCTCCGATCCGAAGCACAGGGAGCCGTCGTCGAGGGCCGCGTAGTAGAGCGGCTTGATCCCGACCCGGTCGCGTACCAGCACGAGCTCGTCGGTGCGGCCGTCCCAGATGGCGAAGGCGAACATGCCGCGCAGCGCGGCGACACCGTCCATCCCGCGGGCTTCGTAGAGGCGCAGCACGGTCTCGGTGTCGCAGGCGGTCCGATACCGATGCCCCGCCCCCTCCAGCTCGTGGCGGATATCGAGGTGGTTGTAGATCTCGCCGTTGTAGACCAGCTGGAGGATCCCGTCGTCCGAGGCCAGCGGCTGATGGCCTCCCGCGACATCGACGATGCTCAAGCGGCGGTGACCCAGTCCCACGCGGTCCGACACGTACAGCCCCGCGTCATCCGGACCCCGGTGGGTCAGGGTGTCGCGGGCCCGGACCAACGCGCCGGGCTCTATGGAGCGCTCGGAACGCTCGCTGAGCACGATGCCGCAGATGCCGCACATTTCCGGTCTTAGCCGTCCGTCCCCGGTTCCGTGTCGTCGTTCTCGATCGCGTGCCCCACCCCACCGCCGAGGGCCCTCTCCGATGCAACAGCCGAGCCACGGCCGGCTTGCGGCGCAAGGTGGGACTCCAGCGTCTCGACCTCCACCCCGGGCTCGGTTTCCACGATCGCACCGTCGTCCGAGCGGCGGGCGCTCGCGTAACGCACGCGGCGCGGCGTGCTCCAGAGTGTCTGGTCACCCCAGCGCGCCCGACTGCCCCCCACCCCGAACAGCTCGAGCCAGCGGCCCGACGCCGCGTCGCGCCGCGCCCAGAGCCAGGTGAAGTCGGTCTCCAACCAGGCGTCCTCCCACCGGACTCGCGCCGCCGCTTCGGCCGGGCCGACCAGCAGGTCGCCGGTCCCCTGGATGCGCCACCCGGCGCCCGTCTCGCTCTCGAGGGCCGTCACACCGCGCGGAGGACCGCGCATCACGAGGGTGACGATCTCCACCCTTCCATGGCGCGGCGCGCCGACTCTCCGCCACGCCGGCGCCGCGACGACGCTGCCGTACACCGGCGAGACACGCCCGCCCTCCGCGGCCCCCCAACCCTCCGGACCGAGGGCGACCAGCGCGGCGACGGGGCGGCCTTCCGCATCCCGCACCTCCAGGAGATCCGGCCCGGCCGCGCGCGCGTCGAGGCCGGTCGCGAGCTGGAAGCGGGCTTCGACCGCACCCGTCGTCTCGTCCGCCGGCGTCACCAGGTCGCGGATCACCCAGTATGCCCCGCCCACGTACAGCACGGACCGCTCGTAACGCGCTCCGAGGGGCACGAAGCCATCGTGTGAGCCGCGGAAGTACTGTCCGGCCGCGAGGCGGATCCACTCCTCCATCCGACCCGTCGCCGTGCGTCGCCAGCCGAACGGGCCGCCGGGCTCGCAGGACGAGGCGCCCCCGACCGTGACCGCGCTGTGCGCGCGCGTCGAGCGCATGTGGTCGCGTAGGCGCCGATCGACGTACGTCGCCGTTCCCGGATCGACCAGCAGCGGCCGCCCGCCGATGGCCAACTCGACCGCGAGCGCGTCGGCATGGGCATGCCCCCCCGTCAGCGCGCCGTGCGGTCCGCAGCGCACGATCGCGAAGTCGTCCGCAGCTTCCCAGCCGCTCCGCATCACGTAGAACCCGCCGTCGCGGAACGCGCGTGCGTCGAAGTCCGGCGGAGCGCCATCCACCGCGGCCCACCGATCGAGCCCGCCCGGCCCCAGCAGCCAAACCAGCTCCTCCGAGGGTCGGCCGCCCACGAAGGCCCAATCTCCGCGGCCGAGCAGCGCCGCGCCCGTGACGATGGGCGAGCGGAAATCGTTCGCATCGCGCGCGTCGAGGAAGATGAGTCGGCCGCCGTCGTCGTCTCCGATGAGCGGCGTGCGCCCATCGGGCCGCGTGATCGCCACCAGGTGATCGATCAGCCCTTCCAGATGGCGGCGCAGCGCCGCCGAGGCCTCGGGGTCATCACGCTCCAGCAGCAGGAGAAGGTGGAGGCAGAAGTCCACGGTGTACCGGTGGTAGTAGGTGGAGTGCTCGAAGTACACCCCATCGGCCCGCACCTGGCGCTCGAGCGCCGCCATGAAGCGGCGCGCCCCTTCCTCGCGCCAGCGACGTGCTTCCGGCAGCTCGGGCAGCAGCGTCCCGAGGTACACGAGCCCCAGCGCCTCGCCGGTGAGGTGCGTATTGGGGCTGAAATAGGTGGACAGGTAGCGCTCGACGTGCCGTCCCCCCAACCGGAGCCACGCCACGGCGCGCGAGAAAAGCCCTGGCGTCAGGGCCGCCGAGTGCGCGAAGAAGTGCAGCGCCCACAGCCAGGCGATGGACC
>JBFIOX010000131.1:0-7142 GCA_041610455.1 Gemmatimonadota bacterium | reverse complement strand
TCGACCGCGCCGCGGTGGCGCCCGCGGCTCCGCGCCGGGCGCCTTGGCGGGGCCGACCGGCTCCAGCTCGCCCAGTCCGACCTCGCGGGCGTCGGCATCCACCGAGCGGCGCAGCGCCCAGGCCGCCTCGATCCGATCCCACATGGCCTCGCGCGGCGGCTCGGGCGGGGCATGGTACGACAGCTCCGGTGCCATCGAGCCGACGGGGGGGAGCGGCGTCTCGATCTCGGCGGTGATCTCGGCCGTCCTGTCCGCGGCATCGCCCGACTCGGCGCCCCGGCCCATCAGCGTCCGCTCGATCCCCGGCCACAGGTCCTCGATCGCCGCCCACATCTCCTCGCGCGGCGCTTCGGGCGGCGCGTGGTACGAGGCGGCGGCCTCGCGCAGGAACGCGGTGAAGCGCTCGAGGTCGCTCACGACGCCCACTCCCCGGCATGCTCGGCGAGGTCGTCGCGCAGCCGCGCCCGTGCGCGGAAGAGCTGCGACTTCGAGGTGCCGGCCTGGATCCCCAGCATGCCGCCGATCTCCTCGTGCGTGTAGCCCTCGAGATCGTGCAGGATGAACACGGTGCGGTACCCGTCCGGCAGCGCGTCGATGGCGCGGTGGAGCTTGGTCTGCAGGTCGGGCTCGATGCGGGAGCCGCCATGGCCGGCGCGCAGGTCGTCGTGCAGGTCGGCTTCGCGCCCGCGGAATCGCTTCACCTTGCGAAGCCCGTTCAACGAGACGGTCGTCGCGATCGACCCGATCCACGTACCGAACGCGGAGTCCCCGCGAAACGTGTCGATCTTTGTGAAGGCGCGCACGAACGTCTCCTGCGTGAAATCCTGCGCGAGGTGGTCCTCTCCCGCGAACCGGTAGCAGATGCGGTAGACCCGGTCGACGTGCGCGTCGTACAGCGTGCGCGCGGCGTCGTGGTCGCCGTCCCGTAGCCGCTCTATGAGCTGCGGTTCTGTCACCGGCGGGAGCCTCCGGGTCCTCGCGGCATTGCTCGCTTCCGAACCGTGCACACGGAAACGACGAGAAGGGTTGCGCGCTTTCGCGCGCGGGGGGGCCCCGGCGGGGCGGGCCGGGTCACGACGTGAGGGGCGGCTTCGAGCGCGCGGGGCGTCCGCGCTCCGGGTTGGGGTGGCCGGCGCCCACGGAGGCAACCGGGGCACCGATCCCCGACCCGGCGGGCTCGTGGGAGTGCCGTTCTGCGGCGGCCTCCAGGAGGTCGGTCAGGACCCGGCGCGCGTCGAAGTACTCCGCGGCGATCTCCCGCGCCGCGCGGCAGTGCCGGTCGTACCGGCCCTCCACGTCTTGGATCGCGGCCACGGCGTCGTCTTCCGTGGAGAACGCCAGGACGCCCTCGCCCGTGGGCAACCAATCCGTGAATCCCGTGTCCTCCAGCACGATCGGCCGGCCACACGCCAGGTAGACGGCGGAACGCTCGCTGAACCACCCGCTCCGAGATACCACGTACCCGTGCTTGGCCACGGAGAACTCCGCCTTGGAGCGACAGATGTACTCGCGGTACGTGACCGGATCCTCCGTCGCCGCGAAGGGATCGGTGATACGCCACCCCTTCCTCTCCAGCTCCGCCCGCGGCGCACCGGCACTCCCCATGGCGATCTCGAAGCTGGCCCCGGTCCGTCGAGGCAGACCCGCGATCGGCGCGAAGGAATCGGCCTTCACGCCGTACGTCCGCCCGAGGTAGACCCGAACCGGATAACTCTGCCACAGCATGACCGTCGTGTACGAGCCCCGGGGCGCGGGGGCGGCGGGCTCCCAGGCATCGAGCACGACCGGCTGTCGCGTGGGCCGCCACGCGTGGCCGTCATCCGGGACGCCGCAGCCGGGCCGCCCGATGTTCTCTCCGAAGCTGAACAGGACGTCGTGCTGGTCGACGAGCGCCCGCCTCTTCGGATCGGTGAGGTTGCGGATCTGGGTGAAGGCCGGGTCCGTGTCGATCAAGATCTTGCAGGGTATCGAGCGGACCCATGGCTTCAGCGCGTTCGCGATCGAGACGTTGACCACCAGGTCCGCAGACCGGCAGAAGCTCAGGGCCCTCCCCGCGGCCGGGCCGAGCCAGCGGCCGGTGTGGGCGTCGTGATAGGCCCACGCATCGGCCATCCCCACCGAAGCGAAGGCGCGTGCGGCGAAGTCCAGTCCGAAGGCGGGGTCGGGTGTCGATTGGCCAGTGAGCGGGTTGTAGCACGACCAGGCGTCGTCCCCGCTGTCTTCGAGGAACAGGACGTCGTGGCCCAAGGCCTTGAAGCCCATCGCGTACTGGAGGTAGTGCCAGACCATCCCGCCGAGCGGCCCGCGGACGATGTAGCCGAGGACGACGATCCTGAGGGGTCTCATGCTCGTGGGTGTGCCGTGCGACCCGTGAGCGGATGGGCTCGGGAGCCCGTGTCCGAGAGGCCGTTCGCCTCACGGACCGCGCAGCCACTTCGATCGCGACGGAGGTCGTGGGCTCTGGGCGCCCACCCGTTGCCGTTCAAGTCGGGCTGGCCCGCGTAAG
Source organism: Gemmatimonadota bacterium (assembly GCA_041610455.1). GTDB lineage: Bacteria > Gemmatimonadota > Gemmatimonadetes > Palauibacterales > Palauibacteraceae > Palauibacter. The sequence continues at coordinate 4,636 of JBFIOX010000131.1, read as the reverse complement.
AAGTGACCCGCAGCTTCCCCACCCCACTCGGTAATTGTACTTCCCGCAACGAGAAACGGCGATGCGGAGGTCCTCAGGGCGCGGTCCCGAGCCCCGAGCGCCGCTCGCGCAGGCCCCGGAAGAGCGGCACGTGCGACACGCCCGCGGACCACCCCCGCAGGAGCGAATCGTAGCGGGTCGCGGCGCGGGCCCGGTCTCCCCGCAGCTCCGCCAGTCGGCCGAGGAAGTAGGTGCGGTGCCGTTCCTCCAGCGGGTCGGAGCGGTAATCGGCGGCCAGCGCGCCACGCGACATGTTCTCCACGCCGACGCGCAACAAAGCCGTGTCACCCATCGCCAGGGCCGAGCGGATCACCGGATGGCCGAGCTGCGTGGGAGGAGAGCCGTACTCGGCGAGGGAGCTTCTCGCGACCTCTACGACGCGCGCGTGGTCGCCGCGGTGGAACGGCCCGATCACACGCATGGCCCCATCCGCGACCCTGGCGAATCCCTCCGGGGCGCCCGATGCCCGGATCGCCTGCAGCGCGCTCTCGCGGATCTGCTCCGCGATGTCGAAGCGGCCGGTGCTCGCCAGGTAGTGGAGGGTCCCCGCGGTGGTCGTGCCGTCCGGTCCTCGCGTGCGTCTCAGCGAGTCGGCCAGGCGCGACGCCACCTCGTAGCGCTCCAGCAGCACCATCGTGCGGAGCACCTGGGTCAGCGCCTGGGCGTACAGGCCGGGACGCCCGCTCCCCGCGGCCACGGCGACCAGCGAATCGTAGCCGGCCAGCGCGCCCTCGACGTCGCCCTCCCACATGCGGGTGTCGGCGGTCGTCCACCAGGCCCACACGCGCGTGTCGGGAAACTCGGACCCCCTGTACTCGGCCAGCGCGGCCCGCGCCTCCTCGTATCGCCCTTCGGCCACGTAGCTTCGCCCCAGGTGGGCCAGTGCGAGGGCGAAGTCGCCACGGAGCTCCAGGGCGCGCCGGTAGTCGGCGCGCGCTTCCTCGTAGCGGCCCGCGAACTCCCGGATCTCGCCCCGCGAGTCGTACGCGTTCGGCGCGTCGGGCTGCAGGTCGACGTACTTCTGGACGAGCGTGTCGGCGCCCGCGAGGTCGCCGCGCGCGGCGTAGCGGTAGGCGAGGAAGTTCCAGCCGTCCGCGTAGTAGGGGTCCAGCGTCATGAGCTGGACCAGCTGCTCCTCGGCGTCCTCCTCATCGACGACGCCCAGCGACGCGAATCCCGCGTACAGGAGTCGCGCATCCTTCTCATCCGGGTATTTGCGGATCAGCTCGCGGAATTTGCGCTCGCCCGACTCGGCCTCGCCCGACACGAAATCGATGAAGGCGCCGATCGTGAGGCGGTCCCGCTCCGAGGCGGTCTCGAGATGCCGTGAGGCCGCCCGAATGTGCTGGTTGGCGGCGATCACGTTCCCCGACCGGTAATCCAGACCCGCAAGCTGGAAGTGGGCCGCCGCGTAGGTGGAATCCAGCGCGATGGCGCGCTCGAAGTGCTCACGCGCCTCCACGTTGAGGAACTGCCACACCGCATCGCGGCCCGCGTCGTACGCGCGAAACGCCTCCAGGCTGTTCGTCGTGAGCCGGGCCACCGGCGCGTTCTCGACCGGCGAGACGGCTCGCCCCACGAGATCGCTCGAGAGGGCGGCCGACACCTCGTCGACCAGCGCGAACACATCCCGCCCGCGGGCCCGGGCGCTGGCCCGGACCTCTCCCGTGCGCGCGTCCGACAGGGTGGCCACGATCTGCAGGTCATCGGGGGACCCGATGATGCTGCCCGTGAGCATGTACCTGGCGCCGGCGCGTCGGGTGACCTCGGTCTGGAGGTCGGCGGGGACGATGCGGGCCTCGCCGGCCCCCAGCTGGCGCAGGATGTCCAACACGCGTTGGCCGCTCACCACGCGGAGCGTGTCGAACTGCGCCAGGTCGGTCGCGAGAAGCTCGGCGATCCCCCGGTCCAACCACTCGTAGTCCGACAGCAGGATCTGGTTCTGGAAGGGGAGCACGGCGACGGAGTTGTCCCCGAGCGGACTCCCGCCCCGGGCGCTCGTGGCCGCGGGGTCGGCGGGACGCGCGGCGAGCCAGACGCTCCCCGTCACCCCGATGATGAGGAGCGCCCCGAGCAGGACCGCCTCGGGGCGCCGGACGCGCTGGTGTCCGCGCTCGCCGTGGTACCACACCAGCACGAGCGCGGCGAAGAACCCGACCACGAGCAGGAACAGCGTGACGTCCAGGAGGCGGCGCGATATGTAGCCCTGCTCGACGAAGAAGCCCGCCACCTGCGCGGCGACCCAGGCGCCGACCGCGTAGCCGGCGATATAGCGCACCGCACGGCGCTCGCGTAGCTCGGCGAAGAACCCCTGCGGCGTATCGGTCATGGGAGGATGGACGCGGAGGCGGCGTGGACGGTTTCCACGCCGCCTCCGTCGAACCGTGCGTCGGCGAGGGGGGCGAGCGCGCTCAGCCCACCGCCACCCCGGCTCCCTGCACCACCTCGGCGATGTGGGGCAACGCCCATTCGAGGGTGTCGCGCTCGATGGTGAGGGGCGGCGCGAAGCGGATCACCTGCTCGTGGGTCTCCTTGGCGAGGATGCCCCGCTCCTGGAGCGCCTCGCAGAAGGGGCGCGCGTTGCCCGACTCGTCACGGATGACGACGCCGATCATGAGGCCGCGCCCCCGCACTTCGGCGATGTGCGGAGAATCGATCTCGCGCAGGCGGGCCATGAACCAGTTGCCCAGCTCGTTGGACCGGGCCGGGAGGTCCTCCTCGACGATGACCTGGAGCGCGGCGCGCCCGACCGCCGCGCCCAGCGGGTTGCCGCCGAACGTGGAGCCGTGATCGCCGGGCGTGAACACATCCATGATCTCCGAGCTGGCCAGGATCCCCGACACGGGGTAGACCCCGCCCCCCAACGCCTTCCCCACGATCAGGATGTCGCCGCGGCTCCCGTCCCAATCGCCGCAGAACATCTTGCCGGTGCGGCCGAGACCGGTCTGGATCTCGTCGTTGAGCACGAGCACCTGGTGGGCCGCACAGATCTCCACGCAGCGGCCGAACCAGCCGTCCGGCGGCACGACGACGCCGCCCTCTCCCTGTAACGGCTCGACGAGGAACCCGACGGTGTGGGGCGTGATGGCCTGCTCGAGCGCGTCGGCATCGCCGTAGGGGATGAGCTTGAAGCCGGGCGCGAACGGCCCGAACCCGCGCCGGTACTGGGTCTCGGAGGAGAACCCGACGATGGTCGTCGTCCGTCCGTGGAAGTTGTTCTCGCAGACGACGATCTCGGCCTTGTCGGCTGGCACGCCCTTGACCGTGTATCCCCACTTACGGGCGGCCTTGATCGCGGTCTCGACCGCCTCGGCCCCCGTGTTCATCGGCAATGCGCGCTCGAATCCGGTGGCCTCGCACAGGTCGGCCAGGAACGGTCCCATCTGGTCGTTGTGGAAGGCTCGCGAGGTGAGGGTGAGGGTGTCGGCCTGCTTCTTCAGTGCCGCGATGATCTTCGGGTGACGGTGCCCCTGGTTCACGGCCGAGTAGGCGCTCAGCATGTCGAGGTACTTCTTGCCCTCGACGTCCCACACCCAGGCGCCCTCCCCGCGCTGCAACACGACGGGCAACGGGTGATAGTTGTGCGCGCTCCACTTGTCGACCTGCCAGATGTATTCGTTGGTGTTCATCGCATCCCTCGTCGAAGAGTGCCTCCGCGGCGAGCCGCGTCGAGACCAGACCATGTAGCGTAGGTGGGACGAGTCCGGGCGGCAAGCTACGGGGCGCCTGGGCTTTCGGGGGGTCGTGGCCTAACGTACGGCCATGCCGGAACCGACCCTCTCCCTCGACTTCGCGTCGTTCTGCGAGCTGGCGACGCCGGGCACGATCGTGCCGCTGTACATGGAGATGCCGTTCGACCTCGATACCCCGGTCACGGCTTTCGCCAAGCTGCGCGAAGGACCCTTCGCGTTCCTGCTCGAGTCGGTGGAGGGCGGCGAGCGTTGGGGCCGGTTCAGCTTCGTGGGCTCGGCGCCGCGCGAGGCCTGGCGCCTGGATGGGGATGAGATTCGAACCTGGTCCCCGGAGGGGGGCTGGGGCACGGCCCGCCGTACCCGGGACCCCTTCGCCGACTTCGAGGCGTGGGTACGCCGCTTCAGGCCCGTGCCGGTCGAGGGGCTCCCGCGGTTCTGGGGCGGGGCCGTGGGGTTCTTCGGCTACGACACGGTGCGGTGGCTCGAGCGGCTCGCCGATCCCCCGCCGGACGATCTCGGCGCGCCCGATGCGTGCTTCCTGGCCACGGATCGCACGCTCGTCATCGACAACCTGTTTTCGCGCGCGCTCGCCGTGCGGGCCACGCCGATCCCGGCGCCGGAAGAGGGAGTCGCGCCGGGGAGGCCGGCGTTGCGCGCCCTCTACGAGGAGTCGGAGGCAGTCTTGCGCCAGTGGGTCGAGCGGCTGGCAGGGCCCCACGGGCTACGCCCCGCGGAGGGCCCGCGGGGGACCCCGGCCAGCCCGCCGCCGTCGCGGGGAACGCCGCCGGCCGGGACCACCGCCGACCCCCGCGCGCGCGACCTGGTCGGCAATCGCACGCAGGCCGACTACGAGGCGGACGTGGCGCGCGTGCGGGAGTACATCATGGCGGGCGACGCCTACCAGG
>JBFIOX010000130.1:0-7161 GCA_041610455.1 Gemmatimonadota bacterium | reverse complement strand
CGGCGCCGAGCAGCGTGCCCAGGCGGTCGAGACGCTGCTCCCGGAGGACGAGGCCGCTCCAGGCGCCCTGGAGCAGCTGGACGTGATACCAGTGGTACTTGACCTGCTTGCGCCACTCGTGCAGCCGCTCGGTCGTCGGGTCCTCCCGCACCTTGCGCCAGGCGCGCCGCGCCGCGCGATAGCCGCGCTCGAAGCCGCCTCCCACCGCGTCGAGGACCTCGGGAGCGAGCGTCCAGGCCGCCGCGCCGGGCCGCGCGGCCGCCAGCTCGCCGGCGAAGTCGAACAGCCGCCCGCCCGCCTGCTCCGCGTACGCCCGGTCGCGGCGCTCCGTGAGCGCGTCGGCGAAGGGCCGCCAGCCCTCGCGCTCGGGGGCCGGGGGCTCGCCCAGCAGCAGCTGGAACGTCTCCACCGCGACCTGGGCGTCGCGCAGATCCCCCAACTTCCGGGCCGCGTCGCGGAAGCGCGCGTTCTCGGCCGCGTAGGCGGGCAGGGCGTCCCGATACAATCTGAGCGCGCCGCGTACCCGCTTGCAGCGCTTGCGCGATTCGTGGACCAGGCGCCGCAGCTCGAGGTGCGGGTCGGCACTGGCCGCGATCGCCGACTCGGCGCACTCGGCCGCGGCGGCATCGATCTCTTCGAGGACGATGCGCGTGAGGCCCGTGGAGGCGAGCTCGGGGGCGTCCAGGCGGTAGGTCATGACTCCACTACACTGCCGCGCCGGCCCGATCCGGTCCAGGGTGTCGGGATCGAGTGGGTCAGGCGGTGCGGGCCAGCAGCCGCGCGTTGATGGCCACCACGACGGTCGAGAGAGACATGAGGGCGGCGCCCACCGCGGGCGACAGCAGAATCCCCGCCCAGTAGAGAGCCCCCGCCGCGAGGGGGATGGCGACGATGTTGTAGCCCGTGGCCCACCACAGGTTCTGGACCATCTTTCCGTACGTCTTGCGCGCGAGCTCGATGAGCGTCGCGACATCGCGTGGATCGGAGCGTACGAGCACGATGTCGCCGCTCTCGATCGCCACGTCGGTGCCGGCCCCGATCGCGATCCCCACGTCGGCCTCGACGAGCGCGGGCGCGTCGTTCACGCCGTCGCCCACCATGGCGACCCGGAGCCCGCGCGACTTCACCTCCCGCACCTTCGCGGCCTTCTGGTCGGGGAGGACCTCCGCGAAGTAGTCATCGAGCGCCAGCTCGCCCGCCACCCAGCGCGCCACGGCCGTCGCATCGCCCGTCAGCATGATCGCCTGGATCCCCATGGCGCGAAGGCGCTCGAGCGCCTCGCGCGAGGCTTCGCGGATCACGTCGGCCATCGCGATGGCGCCCACCGGACGATCGTCGGCGAGCACGTACACGACGGTCTTCCCCTGCTCGGCCGCGGCGCCCACGGCCGCCTCTTCGACTTGCAGCCCGTGCTCACGCAGGTAGCCGGGGCTGACGACCTTCACTCGCACGCCCTCGACCTCCGCCTCCGCGCCCTTGCCCGGGATCGCGCGAAAATTCCGCGGGGGCGGGAACGCGATGCCTCGACCGCGCGCGGCCTCGACGATCCCCGCGGCGATCGGGTGCTCCGACTGGCTCTCGAGCGACGCGGCCAGCCTGAGGAGCCCCTCCTCGTCCTGGCCGGCGAGCGGAAACACGTCGGTCACGCCGAAGCGGCCTTCGGTGAGCGTTCCCGTCTTGTCGAACACCACCGCGTCCAGCTCCCGCGCGCGCTCGAAGGCGGAGCGATCGCGCACCAGGAGCCCGCGCCGGGCCGACAGCGTGGTCGAGACCGCGACCACGAGCGGGATGGCGAGCCCGAGCGCGTGCGGGCAGGTGATCACCATCACGGTAACCATGCGGGACAGGGCGAAGGAGAACCCTCGGCCGCCGATGGCGAGCCACGCCACGAGCGTCACGGCCCCGGCGGTGATGGCGATGATCGCGAGCCACCGGGCGGCGCGATCGGCCAGATCCTGCGTACGGGAGCGCGTCTTCTGCGCCTCCCGCACCATCTCGATCACTTGCGACAGGTAGGTCTCCTGGCCGGCCTTCGACACGGTCACCGTGACCGCCGACTCGCCGTTCACCGAGCCTCCGATCAGCTCGTCGCCCTCGCCCTTCTCGATCGGCACGCTCTCGCCCGTCAGCGCGGCCTGGTTCACCGTCGTCCGTCCCTCGACGATGGTGCCGTCGACCGGGACCTTCTCGCCCGGCTTGACGAGCACGCGATCGCCGGGCGCGAGCGTCTCGACGGGGACCTCTTCGGTCGAGCCGTCCTCTCGCACGCGGTGCGCCTCGGCCGGCATGAGCTGGACCAGCTTCTCCAGCGCCCGAGAGGCCCCCATCACCGAGCGCATCTCGATCCAATGCCCGAGCAGCATGACCGCGATCAGCGTCGCCAGCTCCCAGAAGAACACCTCGCCCGGCACCCCGAAGACGACCGCGGCGCTGTAGACGTAGGCGACTGTGATGGCCAGCCCGATGAGGGTCATCATGCCGGGCCGGCGGTCCCGGAGCTCCGCGATCAGCCCGGTGAGGAAGGGCCATCCGCCGTAGAAGTAGACGAGGCTGGCGAGCACGAACTGCACGAGGTCGTCGCCCGGGAAATCGAGCCTCTCTTCGAGACCGAGGACGCCCTGGATGAGCGGGGCCAGGGCGAGGATCGGCAGCGTGAGGACGAGCACGAGCCAGAAGCGACGCCGGAAGTCGACCACCATGTGCTCGTGGTGGTCCCCATGGCGGCCGTGCCCGCGGTCGCGGCCGTGGCTGCGCTCGGCCTCGTGCCGGTGCTCGGCCTCGTGCCCGTTCTCGGCCTCGGCCTCGCGCCCGTACTCGTGCCCGTGCTCGGCGTCCGACATGGCGGTCCCTGGTCTGGCGTCCCCGCGCCCGAGGCTTACCCGTCCGACGGGGACGTTCGGCGGGGAGTATTGATGCATCTCGCAGCCGCTACAGGGTACCCCCCGTGTTCCGCGACCCGGAAGGGGGCGGGCTCTGCCGGCCCTGTCCGACCCGTCCTTTTCCGTCCGACGAGGCGGCCGTACCCTGCCTCTCGCGGCGCGCGTTCTGGTAGCGACGGCGTCCCTCGACGTCGGCGCGCCGCCAGCCGAGGAGGCCTCCTGTCCGCACCGTCGTCGTTGCCGATACCGTCCCCGGTCGCCCGCCGGGCGGCCCGCCGGCGGATCTGGCCCGCCTTGGCCTGCGCGCTGGCGCTCGCCGGCTGCGATGCCGCGGAGCGGGACGACGGGGCGGGGCCGGGGGGCATTCCACCGGTGGGCGACGACTGGCCCGTGTACGGGGGAGATCCGGGCGGCCTCAAACACTCTCCGCTCGCCGACATCGATCGCGAGAACGTGTCGCGCCTAACGCTCGCCTGGACGTGGGCGACGGACGAGCGGCCCCTGCCGGACGCGGCGAGCCCGATCCGCGGGGAGCGCGTGGCGCCGGGCGCGTTCGAGGCGACGCCCATCGTCATCAACGACACCATGTGGGTCGTAACCCCGTACAACCGCGTCGTGGCGCTCGACGCCGAGACCGGCACGGAGCTGTGGTCGTACGATCCCCGCTCCTACGAGTGGGGGAACCTGCACCGCGGCTGCCGGTTCTGTCACCGCGGCATCGTGCAGTGGAGCGACGGGCGCGAGCGCCGGATCTTCCTCAACACGCGTTGGCGCCTCATCGCGCTCGATGCGGCCACCGGGCGTCCCATCGAGAGCTTCGGCTCGGGCGGCGAGGTGGATCTGGCCCGCGGCCTCGCCTGGGACGCGAACCGGCTCCACCTCTCCAACACGTCACCGGCCGTCGTGTTCGAGGACCTCGTGATCGTGGGGAGCGGCGTGCCCGACGACCGCGTCTACCGGCGCAACCCCCCGGGCGACGTGCAGGCCTTCGACGCGCGCACGGGCGCCCCGCGCTGGGTGTTCCACACCATCCCCAAGGCGGGCGAGTACGGCGTCGAGACGTGGGAGGACGAGTCGTGGTCCTACACGGGCTCGGCCAACGTGTGGGCCCCGTTCACGCTCGACGCCGAGCGCGGGCTCGTGTACCTGCCAGTGTCCACGCCGAACAACGACTTCTACGGGGGGCACCGGCGGGGGGCGAACCTGTTCGCGGAGTCGATCGTCTGCCTGGACGCGCGCACCGGCGAGCGGGTCTGGCATTTCCAGACGGTACACCACGGCCTGTGGGATTACGATCTGCCGGCGCCCCCCAACCTCGTCACCCTGACGGTGGCGGGACGCCGCATCGATGCCGTCGTGGCGCTCGGCAAGACGGGGTTCGCCTACGTGCTCGATCGCGTCACGGGAGAGCCGGTGTGGCCCATCGAAGAGCGCGCGGTGCCCGAGAGCGACGTGCCCGGCGAGGTGCCGTTCCCCACGCAGCCCCATCCGACGCGCCCCGCCCCCTTCGCGCGGCAGGGGATCAGCGAGGCCGACCTGATCGACTTCACGCCGGCGCTGCGCGCCGAAGCCCTCGCGCTGTTCCGGCGGTACCGCGCGGGCCCCATGTTCACCCCGCCCTCGGTGCGGGGCACCATCATGTTGCCGGGTCTCGTGGGGGGCGCGGGCTGGGGCGGCGGCGCCGTCGACCCCGGCTCCGGGATCCTCTACGTGAAGGCCTTCGAGTCGCCCTTCCTGGCCCGCGTCGAGCCCGCCACGTCCGCGCCGTCGAGCGCGCCCGTGCCCGGCGACGCGCCGCCGCGCATGGAGGGCGACGTGCCGCCCGCCCCCGACGCGGATTACCTCCCCAACTTCCGGGGCGAGCTCTCGGTGGCCGGCGGGCTCCCCATCATCAAACCGCCCTACGGGACGCTCACGGCCATCGACCTGGACACGGGCGAGCACCTGTGGCGTCGCCCCTTCGGCGACGACGCGGCCATCCGGGCCCACCCCGCGCTGGCGGGGCTCGACCTGCCGCCCATGGGAGGGCCGCCGGGCAGCCACGGCTCGGTCTCGGGCCCCCTGGTCACCAGGGGCGGGCTCCTCTTCGTGGCCGGGGGCGCCCCCTGGCTCGAGGCGATCGACGTCGACCACGGCGCCACCCTGTGGCGGGGCGACCTGGGCGGCAACCTGGGGCGCGGCAACCCCATGACCTACCGGACCCGCTCGGGCCGCCAGTTCGTGGTGGTCGCCACGTCGACCGCCGAGCAGACGGACTCGCGGCTGCACGCGTTCGCCTTGCCGCCTCCGTAGCCGTTGCCGCGCGCGGGTCCAGCTCGACACCGGTCCACGCCGTCGGCCCACCCGATTCGCCCGGCTCGAGCGTTGTAGTATGGAGGCGCGCGTTTCCAGGGAGCTCGGCATGATGCGGTCGGTGATCTCGATCCTACTCCTCGTCGGCGGCGTCGGCTGCGCCTCGATGACGTTCCCGGCCGACCGAGCGACGATCACGGGCGAGATCGTGGGCGTCGGCGAGGGGGTCCCGTTCGGCGGGCCCCGCAGCGTGTGGGTCAAGGAGGCCCCCGACTCGCCGTGCGGGATCGTGTTCGCCATCGACGCGCGGACGCGGATCCGGGAGCGCCACGCCGACGGGTCCCTGAGCGGCCGCGTCTTCTCCGATCTCTCGGTGGGGCGGAAGGTCCGCGCGTGGACCGACGCCGTCGCCGAGAGCTGCCCCGGCCAGGCGCGCGCCCAGGCCATCGAGCTCCTTCCCTAGCGGTCCTTCCTTGGCGCCTGTCCGCGCGTGGCCGGGCGCGGGTGAGCGCCACCCCGTCGCGTCGGCACGATACCCCGCCTTTCACGGACCCCCGTTCCTGGCCTACTGTCCTCCGCGTCACGCTCCGATGGACTTGAAAGAGAGAACCCATGCCCGAGTTCGAGGGACAGACCGCGATCGTCACCGGCGCCAACTCCGGCGTGGGCAGGTCGGCCACGGAGCTGTTGGCGGCGTCTGGGGCCCGGGTCGTCATGGTGTGCCGGAGCCCCGAGCGGGGCGAGCGGGCACGCGACGCCATCGCGGGGTCGGGACTGCCCGGCGGGGTCGAGCTCGAGATCACCGACCTGGCCGACCTGTCGCAGGTGCGCGCGCTGGCCGATCGACTCGCCGCCCGGCTCGACCGGCTCGACATCCTCGTCAACAACGCCGGCGTGTGGTCCGAGCGACGCAAGTTCTCGCCCGACGGCTTCGAGCTCACCTTCGCGACCAACCACCTGGCCCATTTCCTCCTCACGCTGCGACTGCTCGATGCGCTGCGAGCGGGCCGGGGCCGCGTGATCAACGTGAGCTCGGAGGGCCACCGTCGCGGCAAGCTGAGGCGCGCCTCGCTCGAAGAGATCGCGCGGGGCGAGGCGTGGGGGGGCGGCGTCCAGGCGTACGGAGACTCCAAGCTGGCCAACGTGCTGTTCACCTTCGAGCTGGCGCGTCGCCACGGCGGGGAGGGGATCACCGCCAACGCGCTGCACCCGGGCGTGCTGGCCACGCGCATCTGGAATCAGAGCGTGGGACCGATCAGCCTCCTGATGCGCCCCATGAAGCTGTTCATGGCGAAGCCCGCGGTGGGGGGGAAGGCCGTGCTGCGGCTCGCCTCCCCGGACATGGATGGGGTGTCGGGCCGATACTTCGAGATCGAGAAGGAAGCCGAGCCGCAGCCCCAGGCCCGGGACGAGGCGCTGGCGAGGGAGCTGTGGGAGCTGAGCGAGCGCCTGGTGGGGCTCGCCTGAGCGGCAGCGGCGCGGCGCGCGCGTGAGCGGCATCCCCGGGGCCGGCCCCGGACCGCGACTCGAGCCGGTGAGGCTGACCGGGGGGGTGGTGCGCCTCGAGCCGCTCGACGACGCCCATCTTCCCGGGCTACTCGAAGCGGCCGCGCACCCCGAGATCTGGCGCTGGCTGAGGCTGGCCCTCGATACCGAGGCGGCGCTCTCCGCGTACCTGGCCGAGGTGCGCGAGGCGCAGGCGCGCGGCACCGGCCTCGCCTTCGCGATCCGTCACCTGCAGAGCGAGGCGCTCGTGGGGGGCTCGAGCTACCTGAACGCGAGCCCGGGCGACCGCCGGGTCGAGATCGGGTTCACCTGGATCACCCCCGCGCGGCAGCGCACGGCGGTGAACACCGAGATCAAGCTGCTCATGCTGCGCCACGCCTTCGAGGGGCTGGCGTGCGAGCGCGTCGAGTTCAAGACCGACGCGCAGAACGAGCGCTCGCGGGCCGCCCTGCGCCGCATCGGCGCGAGCGAGGAGGGCACCCTG
>JBFIOX010000129.1:0-7178 GCA_041610455.1 Gemmatimonadota bacterium | reverse complement strand
GACCGGTACGATGACTATGCTGGCGACTGTGCCGATGATCGCGTCGGGCTATCTGATCCAGGTCATCACGCACGTCGGCTGGTTACGCGCGCTGGTCATCGGGCACCTCGTCACCGGGACGTTCTTCTTGCTCGGCATTGCGGCCCATCAATGGGCCTTGCGACGACGGCGCGCGGGTATCTCAGGGCCGTCGTCCGCGCCAGCGGCCACGCGCCGCGCGAAGAGCGGCCGATCCGCGCGCCCCGCTCGCGCCCGCTCGTTTGACAGCGTCTCGCGGCGACATACACTATGAACCGCGAATTCGACACTCCCATGACACAATCGTTTCGAATATGAAGGCGGGACTTCGGTAATTGGGGGGGACCGAGGGCTCGCCGTGACAGGAGGTCCCATGCCGTCACCGGTCGACAAAGTGATGCAGTTCGTCGAGCGGGAGCTCGCCAAGAATCCGACCATCTCGAACGAGGCCCTCTTCGAAGGCGCGAAGAAGATCAACCGAGCGGTCGCGAAGCTCTCTCCGCGTCAGTTCCACGCCAAGTACCCGCTTCAGGTCAAGCGCCGGAACGGGAGCGCGCGCAAGGCGAAGAAGGGGAAGCGGCGCGCCCGCGCCAAAGCCTCGGCACGGCCTCGCGCCACCCGACGCGCGCCGGCCGCCCGTGAGGGCAATGCGGAGGGCGTGCGCCGCGTGCTCATGCGGTTCGCCAAAGATCTGACCGAGGCCGATTCGCAGGCCGAGACGATCGACGTGCTGGCGAGGCTGGACCGCTACGTGGCCGACATCATGAAGGCCGCCCGACGCTGACCGCGGCCCGTCGGCGTCCGCGCGCCGGTCGCCTCGACGGCGTCAAACGGGGACGCGGCGGTACCGGAGCCCGGAGCGCCCGCTCCGGGCTCCGTTTGTTGGTGCTAGGCTCCAGCGCGCCTGCGGACCTCCACCCCCAGCTCCGGCGCGACCCCGCGCTCCAGCCGGTCGCGGAGGCCCGGCGTGGCGACGTCTTGGCGGCCGTGGGTGTGGCGCGCTCGTGGGGAGGGCGCTTCCCGCTGGGCGGGCTCCGGGGGGACTTGTGGGAGGTGGCCCGCCTGCACCTGGCGTACGGTCTCGGGGAGCGCGCCCTGTTCGAGATCAAGGGGACGGCCTGGCAGGTGCTCGACGTCACGTCCCGGCGCGCCGGCCCGGGAACGATCGAGCTCGAGCCGGGGGTCGACGACGGGGTGACGGCCGACGCGGGCGACTTCGAGCTCGCGCTCAGCTTCCTTCCGTTGGGACGCGCGGATGGCCTGTCCGCCGGCATGCAGGTCTCCGTGAAGCTGCCCAACACGGACGAGCGCAAGGGCATCGGCCTCAACACCACCGACGTGACGCTGGCCGCCCTTGTCTCGCTCGGCCGCGACCGCTGGCGGGGCACGGGAGCGCTGGGGATCGGGATTCTGGAGGCCCCGCTGGACCGGTTCGAGCAGAACGACGTGATCGCCTACGCGTTCGAGGGGCTGTATCGGATGGGGCCGCGCCTCCGCCTGGCCGCGGGCCTGCGCGGCCGCGCCAGCACGCGGAGTCGCGTGCCGCGGGGCACCGAAGACCTCGGAGAGGCGCGTCTGGCGGCCGAATTGCGCGCCGGGGCCACCGCGCTCGACCTGGGGGTGGCGCGGGGATTCGCGCGGAACGGTCCCGGCTGGCGCGTGCAGGCGGGCGTCGCCTGGACGCTTGCTCGGCACCGTGCGGCCGATCATCGTGGGGCGCACGGAGAGGGCAGGCACCGACGAAGGCACGGGAGCGAGCGGCGTTGAGCGAGGCCGAGATACGGGACATGTCCGCGCGGCGGGCCCGGCGCATCGGGCGCCGCGAGTTCGACGCGATGGTGGAAGACTTCTACGGTGAGGAGGCGCTCCTCATGCCGTCCGCCGCCGCCAGCGTGCGCGGGCGCGAGGACATCCGGGCGTTCTGGCGCGCTACCCCCGAGCAGGGGCTCGTCTCGCTGTCGCTGGAGACCACGCACGTCGAGGCGTCGGGCGAGCTGGCGTACGAGATCGGCCGCTTCTCGCGCACGCTCCGTCCTCGACACGGCGCCCCGTTCCAGGAGACCGGCAAGTACGTGATCATCTACCGACAAGGCGAAGCCGGGCGGTGGCGCGCGGTGGCCGAGATGTTCAACAGCGACGCGCCGCGCTGAAGCGCGGTCCCCCCGACCCCCGATCGTCGACGGAGGACCCATGAGCAAGGTCGAGACACGTCATTACAGGTGGGACGACATGCCGCAGGAGGCGGTCACGGACCGACTGCGGCGTCGCATGGTGACCGGCGAGCGCGCGATGCTCGCGCAGGTCGTGATCGACAAGGGGGCCGTGGTCCCTCGGCACTCGCACGAGAACGAGCAGTTCACGTACATCCTCGAGGGGGCCCTCCGCTTCTGGATCGGCGCGCGCGGCGAGGAGGAGATCGTGGTGCGCGCCGGCGAGGTGCTCCACATACCCTCGCACGTGCCCCACAAGGCGGAGGCCCTCGAAGACACCCTCGACCTCGACGTGTTCTGCCCGCCGCGGCAAGACTGGCTGGACGGGACCGACACCTACTTCCACGCCCTAGACGACTGATGGACCTGGGGCTCGCCGACCGCGTCGCCCTGGTCGCGGCCTCCAGCCGCGGTCTGGGGCGCGCGGTCGCCGAAGCGCTGGCCGCGGAGGCGGCCCACGTCGTGTTGTGCGCGCGCGGAGAAGAGGCGCTCGCGGAGGCGGCCGCGGCCGTGGAGGCGGCCGGACCTGGCGAAGTGCTGGCCGTGCCCACCGATCTGTCCGACCTCGCGGCCGTGCGGAGCCTGGCCGACGCCGCGCTGGCGCGCTTCGGGCGGGTGGACGTGCTGGTGAACAACGCGGGCGGCCCCCCCGCGGGTCCCTTCGAGCAACACGCCCTCGAGACCTGGCGCGCGGCCATTCGGCTCAACCTCGAGAGCGCGCTCGAGCTGACGCGGGCCCTGCTTCCGAGCATGAAGGAGCGGAAGTGGGGACGGATCGTGAACATCACGTCCGTGGCCGTCAAGGAGCCGGTCGACGGCCTCATCCTCTCCAACAGCGTGCGCGCCGCCGTGACCGGCTTCGCCCGCTCGCTGGCGAACGAAGTGGCCCCCTTCGGCATCACCGTGAACAACGCGCTCCCGGGCTACACCCGGACCGATCGGCTCGTTGAGCTGGCCTCGTCCCTGGCCGCCTCCCGGGGCGTCTCGGTGGAGGAGATCGAGGCCGGATGGACGAACGCGATTCCCGCGGGCCGCCTTGGCGAACCGCACGAGTTCGCGGCGCTGGTCGCGTTCCTGGCCTCGGCGCGCGCCAGCTACATCACGGGCGTCTCGATCACGGTGGACGGGGGACGGACGCGCGCCCTGTACTGAACCGGGTCCGCCCGTCCCCGCCGCGCGCGGGAAGGTGGCGGCCTACGGTCGCGTGAAGGTGAAGGTGGCCGAAGCCGGTGCCCCACCGCAGTCGTCGGTGATGTCGAAGGCGCCCGACACGCCGCCGCCCCCCTCCTCGATGACGCCGGTGCCCGCGGCTACCCCGCCGCAGCCCGCGTCGGCGATCTGATACGAGATGTCGAACGAGAACTCCGCGCCGACGATCACGCCCTCCACCACGCCGTCGATGGCCATCGGAGAGGTCAGCGACATGGTCCCGACGACGGCGCCGCCCGCCTGCGTCTCCAGCTGGATCGTGCCGACGTAGCTCGACCCGTCCGAAGCCGCCACATCGGCTGCGTAATCCCCGTTCAGATTGAAGCTGTATCCCGCGTCTCCCGGCTGCGGATTCCCGGAACAGGCGGCGAGTGCCGCGGCGAGCATCAGCGACTTGAGCTTCATTGAGGACTCCTGGCTGTGTGAGCGTGCGGAACGTCGAGGCCCGGGCGATCCCTGGACTCGAACACGGTCTCCCTACGACCTCTTCGGCGGAGCGGTTTCGCGCTTCGCGCTTCGGACGGTGGGCGTCGGACCCACCGTGCCTCTGGAAACGTAGAGCCGCCACCGGGTGCGGCAACCCCGCCGTTGCCGCGCGCGGCGGGCGGCGCAATGATGCGCCACGCCGACCGATGCGTCTCACGCATCGCGCCGGCGGGACACATCGCGACGTCGAACGCGGAAAGAGAAGAGGCCAGATGATCAGCAGCGAGATCCAGAAGGCGATAAACAAGCAGATCGGACACGAGTTCTTCGCGGCGTACCTCTACCTCGGCATGATGGCCTATTTCGAATCGCGCAGCCTGTCCGGCTTCGGCCACTGGATGCGGCTGCAGGCGCAAGAGGAGGCGGCGCACGCCATGCGGCTGGTGGATTTCATGCTCGATCGGGGTGGCGAGGTAGAGCTGGGACCGATCGAGCGCCCCGTCGTGGACTTCGAAACGCCGCTGGACGTGATGAAGGCGGCGCTGGCCCACGAGCAGAAGGTCACCGGGCTGATCAACGACATTTACGCCCTCGCGATGAAGCACAACGATTATCCCGCCCAGGTGCTGATGCAGTGGTTCGTGTCGGAGCAGGTCGAGGAGGAGCGCAACGCCGGAGAGATCGTCGACCAGCTGATGCTGGCCGGTGGCTCGGCGAGCGCCCTCCTGGTGATCGACGGGAGGCTGGCCGATCGGGCCCCGGAGGAGGAGGAGGAGCCCGAGGCCTAGGCGCTCGACGCGAGAGATCGGGGGGAGACGCGAGCCCGGCGCGCCAGCCTCCGCGCGGCGGACGATCCGCCGAGGGAGGCTCCCCGGTGGAGGCTCGCGAGGCTCGGGTCCGCGCCTCGGACGGAGTTTCGCTCCACGCGCGATCCCGGCGGCCCCGCCGGCCCGCGCGTGCGACCCTCCTCGTGGTGCACGGCGTCGGCGAGCACGGCGATAGGTACGAGGCGTTCGCAGGTCGGCTGGCCGGGGCCGGCATCGCCACCTGGGTTTACGATCTGCGCGGGCACGGGCGCTCGGGCGGTGCACGTGTGCACGTCGACCGCTGGGCCCGGTACGAGCGCGACCTCGAGGACGTGGCGCGCCACGCGATGGCCGGCGATTCCCGGTGGCCCCTGTTCGTGTTCGGCCACAGCCTGGGGGCCCTCATCTGCCTCACGGCGGCCATGCGAGGATTCGGCGGCCGCGTGGAGCGGTTCGGGGGTTGGATCCTCAGCGGGGCCGGGCTGCGCCCGAGCGGCCTCGCCAAGCCCTGGCTCGTTCGTACCGCGCGCGCGCTGTCGCGCGTGGCACCGCGCTTCTCGCTCGATCTCGGGATCGCGCCCGAGTCGTTGTCTCACGAGCCCGACGTGGTCCGGGCCTATCGCGAGGACCCCGAGATCCACCGGCGCGCCACCGTGCGATGGGGTGCCGAAGCGCTCGAAGCCGTAAGATCGATCGAGGCCGGGGCTCACGGCATACGCGATCCCATGCTCATCCTGCATGGCGGGGATGACCCGCTCGCCGAGGCCGAAGGGAGTCGCTGGCTCGCTCGGACGGTGTCGGGGCCTGTCGAGCTGATCGTCTACGAGGGGGCCCTTCACGAACCGCACAACGAGCCAGGGTACGCCGATGTGGTCGAGGACATCTTGCGCTGGATCGATCTCCGCCTGCGAGCCTGAGGCATGAGCCGCGGCGGTGGATTCCGCGATCGTCGTCGCGAGCGCGTGAATCGCCCGACCTGGCGCGCGCTCACCTTGGCGCTGTTGGCCCTGGCCGGGTTGGGGCCGGCCTCGAGCCCCGCCCGAGGGCAGGAGTCCACCGGGTGCTTCGGGGCGGGGCCCGCCCAGGACGCCCACCCCGACCTGTATTGCGTGGCGCTCATCCCCTCGGGGCACGCGCTCGACGCGTCGGGCGAGGTCGAGCTCCGACGCTTGCCGGGGCCGTTCAGCTTGTCGGCGACGCCGGACGGTCGTCTGTCCTACGAGGTCGTGATCGGCGCGCGGGGCCTCCCACCCCCCGGCGACCTCGGCCCCTACGACGGTTATGTGGTGTGGGCGGCGCCGCCTCTCCTGTACCCCGTGCGGCGTCTGGGCGAGCTGCCGCCGGAGGGACGGCGGGCCGCGCTGGGAACGATCGCGCTCAACCAGTTCCTCATCCTGGTGACTGCCGAGCGGGGCGGGGGAGGGCGCGAGCCGGCCGGCCCGTACGTGCTGCGAGCGCAGTCGCCGTCGACGCGCGTGCGCCCGGCCGACTTCCTCGAGTTCGCCCTCGGCGCGGTCCCCGATCGGGGCGCCGAGGCGGGGCAGCACCGCCCGGACCCGCACGGTCCGGCGGACGCCTGGGGGGCGATTCCGATGCCCGACGGCGTGACCATGCTCCCCGCGTTCATGCGCCTGCGCCCCGCCGTGACGCCGTGGCGCCCCGGCGAGGGCTGGCAGGGTCCCGTGGTCGATGCCCGACCGCGCCAGCTCGTGCGGCTCGCCGACGGCGACTCGATCGCGCTGGAGGCGGTGTACGTGCGGCGCAGGATCGGCGACCGGGAACTGCTCGGCTACGGATTCAACGGTCAGATCCCGGGGCCGCTGATCTGGGTTCCCGAGCGCGCCACGATCACCGTCGTCTTCACCAACCGGATCGACTGGCCGACGGCAATCCACTGGCACGGCATCCGGCTCGAGAACCGCTTCGATGGCGTCCCCGGCGTCACGCAGGATCCGATTCCGCCCGGCGGCACGTTCCGCTACCGGATCCACTTTCCCGATCCCGGCCTGTACTGGTACCACCCACACCATCGCGAGGATGTCCAGCAGGATCTCGGGCTGGCCGGAAACCTCGTCGTGCGCGCCTCGGATCCCGACTACTTGGGTCCGGTCAACCGCGAGGAGATCCTCATGTTGGACGATCTTCTGCTCGGCGACCACGGACTCGTCCCGTATGGGCTGGAGCGCGCCACCCACGCGCTCATGGGGCGGTTCGGCAACACGCTGTTGGTGAACGGAGAGACCGACTACCGGCTCGATGTGGACCGCGGGGAGGTCGTGCGCTTCCTCGTCACCAACGCGTCCAACACGCGCACCTTCAATCTCTCGCTGGGTGGCGCGCCCATGAAGCTGGTGGGCGCAGACGTGGGCACCTTCGAGCGCGAGGCTTGGGTCGAGAGCGTCGTCATCGCGCCGGCCGAGCGGTACATCGTGCACGCCCGTTTCGAGCGCGCCGGTCCGTATCCGCTCCTCAACCGGGTGCAGGCCATCGACCACCTGGGCGGCCGCTT
>JBFIOX010000128.1:0-7229 GCA_041610455.1 Gemmatimonadota bacterium | reverse complement strand
CTAGCGTCGATCATCGAAGCGGCGACCGCGGGCTACGATTGGCTGGCGGGCCGCGCGTCGGTCGACTCGACGCGCCTCTTCGCGCTCGGCCGCAGTCTGGGAGCCAGCGTGGCCGCCGGCCTCAGCCGGAGGCGGCCCCTGGCGGCGCTGGTCCTCTGGTCCCCGCTCGTCAGCGTCCCCCACCTGGCCCTCCGACGCTACGCGGTGCCCCCGTTCCTGGCCCGCGATCGTTGGGACTCGAAGGGCGCGGTGTCGGCCTTCGCGGGACCCGTGCTCATCTTCCACGGCCGCCACGATCGCGTGATCCCGTTCGGGCACGCCGAGATCTTGGCGGAGGAGGCGGCCGACGTCGAGCTCGTCCCCTGGGCCTGCGAGCACAACGACTGTCCGCCCAGCGCCCGCGAGCTGTGGGCGCCCCTGGGGGATTTCCTCTCGCGCCGGGGCATCGTGGCGGTCCGTCCGCGCGCGCTCTCCGGGCCCGGCTCGAGCCCCTGACGAGCTACTCGAACCCGACCCGGGGCAGGATCCGGAAGAGCCCGTAGGCCGCGCCCGCGGCCAGCGCCGCGAATACCAGCGCGCCCGCGGCGCGTCCGTACAGCGCCATGCCCGTCGCGAACAGCGCTCCGTACACCGTCACGCAGCCCAGTCCCCAGGCCGCGAAGCCCGCCGAGAGGCTTCCGCGTGCCGGTTCTCCGGCGGTGACGACCCCTCGCCACCCACGGGCGAACGGACGGATCCGGTCGACGAAGGCCTGCAGCGTGTCGCGGTCCGTCGGCGCCGTGAGAAACGTCACGACGACCCAGACCGCGGTGGTGATCGCCACGCCCGCCAGCAGCTGGATCGCCGGATCCGGCGGCGCCAGGCCGAACCGCGACGATCCGAACTGGAACCAGACGGCGATCGCGAAAGAGGCCACCATCGCCGAGATCTCCGACCACGCGTTGATGCGCCACCAGAACCAGCGGAGCAAGAAGATGAGTCCGGTGCCCGCCCCGATCTGGAGCAGGATCTGGAACGCCTGCATGGCGTTCTCGAGCCACAGCGCGACGACGGAGGCGAGGGCGACCAAAACCACCGTGGAGAGCCGGCCCACCCGCACGTAATGCGCCTCGTCGCGGTCGCGGGCGAGGAAGCGTCGGTAGAAGTCGTCGACGATGTACGATGATCCCCAGTTGAGGTGCGTCGAGATCGTCGACATGTACGCCGCGGCCAACGATGCGACCACGAGCCCGAGCAGTCCGTGCGGCAGGAACACGAGCATGGCCGGGTAGGCGAGGTCGTGTCTCACGATGCCGGGGTCGAGGTGCGGGAAGGCGGCGGCGATCGAATCGAGGGTCGGATAGACGACGAGCGAGGCCAGCGCCACGAGAATCCACGGCCAGGGTCTGAGGGCGTAGTGCGCCACGTTGAACCACAGGGTGGCGCGCATCGATTCCCGCTCGCTGCGGGCCGCCAGCATGCGCTGCGCCGCGTATCCTCCCCCGCCCGGTTCGGCGCCCGGATACCAGGTGGCCCACCATTGGACCGCGATGGGGATGAGGAACACGCTGGTGGCGGTCCTCCAGTCGCCGAAATCGGGCAGGAGGGCCAGGCGGCCCGAGATCTCGGGATGGGTGACGAGGCCGGACAAGCCGCCCACCGCGGGGTGGGCCAGCGCGTAGTACGCCGCCGCGACAGAGCCCACCATCGCTATGACGAAGAGGAGCAGATCGGTGACCACCACGCCCCAGAGGCCCGACGTGGCCGCGTAGAGCGCCGTCGCCGTGCCCGCAACGAGCACCGTCACGTATTTGTCCGCGCCCAGCAGAACGCCGGCGATCTTGATCGCGGCCAGCGTCACCGTGGCCATGATCATGACGTTGAAGAAGACCCCCAGATAGAGCGCGCGAAAGCCCCGCAGGAACGAGGCGGGACGACCCGAATACCGAAGCTCGTAGAACCCGATGTCGGTGAATACGCCCGACCGCCGCCACAGCTTGGCGTAGAAGAACGTCGTGCACATCCCCGTGATGAGGAACGCCCACCACAGCCAGTTCTGGCTCACGCCGCCGTTGCGGACCAGATCGGTCACCAGGTTCGGCGTGTCGGTCGAGAACGTGGTGGCCACCATCGAGGTGCCCAGGAGCCACCAGGGAAGATTGCGTCCCGCGAGGAAGAACTCGTCCGTCCCCGAACCTGCGCGCCGCACGAAGGCGAGGCCGACCGCGACGGCGACGACGCCATAGGCCGCCAAGACCGCCCAGTCCAGCCCGTTCAGCTGCACTGCGTCATCGGTGCGCGCGGGAGCGGTGGCGAATGCCGCGGACGCGGGCGGTGCCGGGCCGCCGTGGCTCGGGTCCGGGTCCGCCGCATCACCGCGGGGTGCGGCGCCGCCGCTCGAACCACGTGCCCAGATCGGTGGGGTAGTCGCCGATCGCCACGGCGAGGCTCACGCCCGATTGGACGGCCGCGAGGTCTTCGGGGTGGGTCAACCCGACCCCGTGCTCCTCGGTCGGCACGACCCGCACCCGCGCCCGGCCCGTCTCGACCAGCGCGCCCACCGCTTCGCTGAGCAGGAACTCGCTTTCGAGAGGTTCCGCCAGGCGCGCGTGGAAGCGCTGGAAGCGCGCCTCGAGCGGTTCGAAGATCGTGGGCTGGAACGCCCACAGGTTCATCGAGCAGAGGCGCTCGGCCTGGATCGGGTAGGGGTCTCCCGCCGCATCCACGCCGAGATATTCCGCGTCGTCACGGCGGATGTCTCGGATCTCCTCCAACCGCTCCAGTACCAGGGCGGCGTCGACCGCGCAGATGCCACGGTTTACGCCCCTCCCCTCGGGTATCCCCGTATTCTGGAGCTCGTAGCCTGCCAGGAAGTGCGACGGATCTCCAGTCATCAGGGCATCGCGCATGCGCGCCGCCAGACGCTTCACCCCTTCGCGTCCGTAGAAATCGTCCGCGTTCGCCACGATGAACGGCTCCCGGACCCGATCGCGCAGGGCGAGGACCGCGTGCCCGGTGCCCCACGGCTTCGAACGGCCGTCGGGGGGACGGAACCCCGCGGGAATGTCATCGAGACGCTGCACGATGAACTCCACGGGAACGGCGCCGGCGATCCGGATCTCGACCTGCGCTCTCAGCCGTTCGAGATCCCGGGGCGGCACGAGGAAGATCACCCGGTGGCACCCCGCCGATACCGCGTCGTGCACGAGGTACTCGAACAGCATCTCGCCGCTGGGTCCCACGGGCTGGAGCGGCTTCGATCTGCCGAATCGGCTGGAGCGACCGGCGGCGAGGACGGAGAGCGTCATGCGCATCGCCCCATTGTATGTTGGAGAAGGGAACCCGGACAGCCGATTCGCATACAGGCGATCGGCCCCGCCGGCGGACCACGATCGACGGAGAGACCGCGCTCTTGGCCATCACTTCTGCTCCCACCCCGGACGCCGGGCGCGCCGCGCGCCGGGTGGGCGCGCTCGCCGCGTATCGCGCGCCGCGCGCGCGGCCGTGGGCCGCCGGACTGGCGGTATGGGCGTGCATGCAGGCGCCGCAGGCGTCCGCGCTCTCGGGCCAGGGAGCCGAGGGGCGACCCCGGCCCGTTCCGGCCGTCGATGACTTCGTGCACGACGGGTCGGTGGCGGAGTGGCGGGCGCGCCCCGTCGACCGGATCCTCCCCGCGGCGGAAGGGCGACCCCAGGCCCTCACCTGGGTCGGCCAAGTCCCCGGGGGCCTCGTGGTGGCCCTGGAGATTCGCGGCGGCCTCCCGTCGCCGCCCATGGAGCAGATCGAGATCTCACTGGCCGGGGCCGACCCACCGCGCCTGCCCCCCGTGGGTTGGGGTCACCAGTTCGGGTTCGAGACGCTCCCCGATTCGGCCGCGTGCGCCGGCCGCGGGCTGGAGGGGGACCCGCTGCGCCAGTGCAGCACGTGGTACGCCAGGCAGATGCGTTTCCGAGCCACGCTGCCGCTCCTCTTCGAGCGCGCGTGGAGGCTCGACCTCGGAGGCCGCGAGTCCCCGCTCGAGGTGCGTGCCTCCGCCGCGTTCGCCGCGCTCGATCCCGCCTCGAAGCGAAGCGTGGGCGCGCTGACGCCGCGGGCGGCGCCGACGGTGCGCAGCCGTGAGATCGCGGGTACCGAGGGCGGCGTGGGTCACGAGGTCTTCATCCCGTGGAGCGCCTTCCCTCCCGTTCCGGCGTCAGACCTGGAACGGGTCGCGCTGGGCGTGCGGTGGGTCGAGAGGGGCGCGGCTCCTCTCGCCGCGATCTCGCGTCCCGCGCCTCGCCCGCTCGGCCGGGCGCTGCGCCACCGGATCACGCCCTGCGAGTACGGTCTGGCCGGACTGTTCATCCCGGGAAGCGAAGGCCGCTCGCCGCGCCTGGCCTCGGAGCAGGCCGTCGCGTACATGACGCCGGAGGCGTCCGGCGATCTCCGCTCTCTGATCGTCCTCGATCAGCCGGCCGCCGGGTACCAGTACGATCCCGACCCCGATGCCCGCTCCCCGAGCGCCTACGAGGTACGCTACGGGGTGCTGGACGTGGGTCGGGGAGAGCGGCTGTGCACGCCCATCCTGGCCCTCGCGTCCGAGAGCGGCCGGGTCACGCCGCCGGACTGGACGACGTCGCGCGCCGGCGACCCCTGGGCCGAGCTGGCCGATCTACGGGACGTCGATGTCCGGCGCCAGGAAGACGGCGATTTGGTGGTCCTCCGCGGTCCCTCGGTCGCCTGGACGTACTACGGTTCGGGCCAGTGCGGGGCGTGTCCACGCGTGGGCGTCGATGTCTTCCACGTCGGCGTCGAAGGTGGCGAGGTGACGCCCCTGCTCCACCTCGCCGAGGTCGCCGAGCCCGGGTCGCGCGAGTTCGAGATCGACGTCTCGCAGGATTGGACGGAAGTGACGCTCTTCGTTGGAACCACGGATTGGGCGGCGAGCGCGCCGGCCGTCACATGGCGCGCCGAACGCTACTGCCGCGCGCCCGGAACGGCCGCGCCGTACGTTCGCTGCGAGATTCGGGAAGACGTGCCCGAGCCGCCCCTGCGCCTGAGGTCCCGCTACGCCGCGGAGCGTTGAGGTCGGGCGCCCTCGGCATCGCGCCCGCGCGGCCGCGTATCCCTCGCGTCGCCTGGAGGCCGCCGCCGAGCGCCTCTTCGCGTGGCCTAGAGGCCGCCGCCGAGGGCCTCTTCGAGTCGTCTCTTGCCGGAGCGGCTGAGCGCGCAGGTGGTGCCGTCGGGGAGGACCACCTCGCCCCGGTGCCCCTCTTCTTTGAGCTTGATCTCGCGGATCGCGTCCAGCCGCACGATCGTCGAGCGGTGTATGCGCACGAAGGCCGTGCTGTCGCGGCGCTCTGTCACCCTCGAGCGGAGCCCCCCGAAACCAGGATCGATGCGGTGAAATCGGCTAAAGGAGCCCCAGCCGCTGCAGCACTTCGCGTGGCGGGCCGTCGAAGCTGGGCATGGCCCGATTCCCGACGAACCCCAGGTCGGCCATGCCCTCCTCCGTCGTCCAGAACGCGGTGCTCGTGAGGTCACGGACCTTGTCGAAGAAGCGCGCCGCCGCCTTGTGGTCGGGGAGCGCCTTCTGCTCGTAACAGATGTCGTCGCAGATGGCGTGCTTCTGCTCGAGCGGCAGGTCGACGAAGTCGCCTCCGAAGCGACGGTTCGCCTCGACGTCGAGCCACACCAGACCACCCCGCACGAGCACGAGGTCGGCCCGGTTCGCGTCGTAGGGCGCGCTCACCCACTCGTCGACGAACAGGTGCGCGCCGAGCGCGGACGCGCTGGGGGAGCGCGCGTCGGCCGGGAGGATGACGTCGCACACGGACGCCAGCGTCTCGAGCTCCGGCTCTTCGAGTACGCCCTCCCACGGCACGACCGGGGACACGAGATCGGGATCGGTCGGGGTCCCCCGCGCCAACGGGTTGCCGCCCGAGGTCGCCCCGGGTTGTAGGTCGTCCGGGGCCTGCCCGGCTTCGGGGTCGGACGGGACGCAGCCGGCGGCGGGCAGGGCAGCCGCGCCCGCCGCGCCGGCCGCCAGGACCTGGAGCGCGCGCCGCCGCGTGAGTCCCCGGGCCGCGGGCTCGCTCGAGAACTCGGTGATCTCGCGCACCTCGTGCTCTCCGGGCTCCGGACGCTCGGGGTTCATAGCCCGCCCCGCCGCAGCTGCTCGACGAGGTACTCGGACGAGCGCCACGCGATCGCCATGATCGAGAGCGTGGGGTTCTTGTCGGCGTTCGAGACGAACGGCCCGCCATCCATCACGAACAGGTTGGGGACCTCCCACGCCTGACAGTACTGGTTGAGTACGGAGCTGTCGGCCCGATCCCCCATCCGCACCGCGCCCACCTCGTGGATGATCTGGCCGGGGGCCGCGATGGCGCGCGCGCCGTCGGTCTGGACGTTGGAGAGGACGCGGCCTCCGAGCGCATCGAAGATCCCGGCGAACGTCGCGTGCATGTGGGCGGCCTGCGCCAGCTCGTGCTCGGACCACTTCCAGTGGAACTTGAGGACGGGGATCCCCCACTGGTCGACCACGTCCCGATCGATCTCGCAGTAGCAGTCTTCGTTGGGGATCATCTCGCCCCGCCCGTCGAAGAACATGAACGACCCGTAGTAGCGGCGACACTCTTCCTTGAAGCGGCGCCCGTAGGCACCTTCCGTGAGGGGCTCGAGCCCGCTGAAGGCGCCGAAGCCCGGCATCCGCTGGCCGCCGCCGAACTCGATATGGTAGCCGCGCGCGAACCCCAGACCTCCCGCCAGCTGCTCCTCGTACAGCCACCAGGGCATGTACATGTGCCTGGCCGAGGCGCCTTCCTCGGCGTGGCGGGGCAGGTTCTCCAGCGCCGGCACCTGCCCGTACAGCCCCGCGCCCACCGTGTCCATGAGATACTTGCCCACGAGTCCGTTGCCGTTGGCCAGCCCATCCGGAAAGAGCGCGCTCTTCGAGTTGAGGAGGATGCGCGCCGATTCGCAGGCGCTGGCCGCGAGGACCACCACGGGGGCCGCGGCGTGCCGGTCCCGGCGCGTGGCCTTGTCGATGTAGTGGACTCCCGTGGCCCGGCCGCGGGCGTCGGTCGTCACTTCGCGCACCATCGCGTCGGTGACGATCGTGAGATTGCCCGTCGCCAGCGCCGGCGGGAGACACACCGTGGTGGACTGGAAGTTGGCCTTGATCGAGCACCCGCGGCCGCACGGCGTGGCCCAGAAGCAGGCCGCCCGCGACAGCATCGACTCGCGCGTCACCCGCTGGGCGAGGGCGT